>JAQUAC010000233.1:1188-4405 GCA_028687415.1 Acidocella sp.
TCTTCGTCCGGGGCCAAGTCCGCCAGCGCGTCGGGCGGGGAAATTTCGTCTTCCGAGATGGGCAGTTCGCCCATCGCCGCTTCGCTGCCCGCCGGGTGGCGCCAGTGTGACAAGCTCTCCTCACGCTCATAGACTTCGCCGGCTTCGAAATCGTTATTGTCATCATCGCCGCCGCGCCGGTAACGCCGGCGATAATCCCCGATATATTCTGCGCCCCCACTCTCCTCGATCGACAAGAGTGCCAGATGCAAATCACATTGGGCCGTTCCGGCAGCGGCAAGTAGCGTGGACGCTCTGGCGGCGTCGGCGCCCTTCAGTGCCGCAAAGGACAGGGTCTCAAGGGTATAACTATGTTCCAGCAGATAGATCACCTTTTCCGGCGATGCATCCTCTGGCCGTTTTTTTTGCTCGCTCCAGTCCCCCAACAGCCCGCAGAGCCGCGCCTGCTCGGCGGTGTAGATCGGTGGCACGGGCTGCGTGCCGCGCCCATAGCGGGATAAATTATAAACCAGCGTCAACCGGCAACCGGAAGTCACCGGCAGCACCTCATGCACACAGTCGGCATAAAAGGCGGCAAAGGCTGCTTCAGAGGGTTCATTGGGGCGAGACTCTACCCGTGCTTCCCGCCCCGCGTGGCGAATGACGAGGTCGCCGCCTGTATGGAGCGACGGCAGTTCAATGATCAGGGTCGCAAACATTCCTGGAATTTTCTCGCTGTCGCGATGGTTCACGAAGAAGCTGCCTCCGGCGTAGACGAGCAGTTTGTAGAATTCCGCCGCCACCCTGCCAGTGACGCCAAGTCCCTCGGCGGCGCGTGCCACAATGGCATCCAGCGTGCGTGCCCAGCCACTTCCCCTGATGCGGACCTTGTCCGGGTTGAGCTGCCAGCTTCGCCTTACGGCGATATCCACCAGCGTCTGCTCGCCACGTCCGTAGGGTGCGCGCTCTGCCATCCCGATCAGCTGCTCCGCCTGCAACGGCAGCAATGGCAAAGCGATCGGCCCGATGCCGACGACGTCCAACCCTGGCGCTGCAATCTCATGTATTCCATGAGTGAAGAAATCGCCGGGGCGTTGAATCAACCCCAGCACCCCGGCGAGGTCCTTCGTGATCGACACCATTTCTGCTCCCCTGGTTCGTGCAGTTTCGCACATGCTATGCCATAAATTCCGCGGAATGGCGCGACAAAGCGGCCATGATTGTCATGTATGGCGGGCATGGCGGTGGCAAGTGCGCTCAGCAGCTTCACCAGATGTTGTCCGACATCCCGAGAGAGGAGGACTCTCAGCGCAGCGTCCGCGAGGTCTTCGCAGAGAAAGCTAGGCGGTTACTCGCGCTACCCGATAACCCGGCACCTGGCCTGTGCGGTTGAGCGGAAAGCGAAAATAGAGCCAGACCGCGTAGGCGATGACCTCTGGCGGGAAACGATGGCGGCGCTAGAGAAAAGTGACCGGCTGCGACATGGCTTTCCCCTATCAGACCCGGATTTGTATGGCGGCCGGCCAGCCGACCAATGGATTGGTCTCTGATGGGCGATACGGGAGCGCTGGCCTTCAATATTCAGGCAATATAGAGATCGAACCGCCATGAAAAATGATGTCCAGGCGCCAGCCGCCGCCCAGCTCTGGGAAAAATTTGTCGGCCTGTCAGCGGGCCCGAAGCAGATTTTGCGGCTGAAAGCCTTGGTCTTTCAGCCCACCACCAAAACCCTCTTTCAGGAGTGCTTGATCCGCTCCGGTTTGCGGATGCCAAACGGTAAGGCCTGGACTAATCCTACCATCAATCAGGGTCTCGGGGAGTTGCGGCGCCTCGAGCTGCTCAACGGCGATCTCGCCTGTACGCCATTGCTCCTGCACCCCGTCGCGGTCGACGCTCTGGGCTCAGAACAGGGAGGCCTGATGGTTGCGACCGTGCGGCGCGCCTTCTCGGTTCCAGACCGGCCGTCGTCGTATGGCTATGCGCCGTCATTCGACCATGGTTTGGAGCGGCTGCTGCGCCTGGCGATTTATGCCAATGACGAGGCTGCACTCCGTGCCCAGAGCGCTCTGTTCGACAAGCTCAACGCCCCCGATTCGGTGGCGAATTTTCTACCGGCGCTGTTTTGGGATGCAGACAGGGGAATCGCACTTGGAATTTTCATGATCCGTGAGGGTCTTGCGTGATTTGGCGGGAGCGATTCTACCCATGGCGTGTGAAACATGTCGTGGGAGGCCGCCATTGGAAGAGTTTGTTGCCTGCTGGGAGGGTCTGGACGATCCGCGGACCGGCAATGCCGCTTTGCACGAGTTCCATGAGCTTTTGATGATTGCCCTGTGTACGGTCCTGTGTGGTGGCCAATGCGCGGTTGACATGGCGCTGTTTGCCCGCGCGAAAGAGCCGTTTCTGCGCGGTTTTCTCAAGCTGGAGAACGGGCTGCCCAGCCACGACACGTTCAGCCGGCTGTTTCGTCAGATCGATCCGGTGCAGTTCGGCGCGGCGTTTCAGCGGTTCATGGCCCGATTTTCCGAGACGATCGAGGGAGTTGTGGCGATCGATGGGAAAGTCCTTCGCCGCTCGTTCGATCGTGCCAGCGGCAAGTCGGCGTTGCATATGGTCAGTGCCTGGGGCTGTGAGCAGCGCCTCGTGCTGGCGCAGATCGCCACCGACGCCAAATCCAACGAGATCACTGCGGTGCCGAAACTGCTGAGGATGCTCTCACTGAAGGGTACGATCGTGACGACCGATGCGCTGAACTGCCAACGCGCGATCGCGCAACAGATCATCGATCAGGAGGGCGATTACGTCCTGGCGCTGAAAGCGAACCAGGGCAATTTGCATGATGACGTCAGCAGGTTTCTCAACGACCTTGCATGCGACGCAACCAACACTGATCGCACCGTCGACGCCGATCATGGCCGCATCGAGACCCGCACCGCAACCGTTTCGACCGATATCGCCTGGTTGCAGGAGGGGCACCGCTGGCCGGGCCTCGCCGCGATCGGCAAAGTGATCCGCATCCGCGAAACCGCCGCCAAAACCACGACCGAGACCGCCTATTACCTGCTCAGCACCGCACTCTCCAGCTACTGGTTGCGGGTTTTCCGGAGCGTCGGATTCGACTTCAAGCGTCTGGAAACAAATAACTTTTTGCGGCATTACGCTCTCCTTACATAAACTGAATGTTTTGGAGGCGACGATGGCAAAGCGCCCGCAGTGGCAACGGATTCCGACCAAACTG
>JAQUAC010000234.1 GCA_028687415.1 Acidocella sp.
CGAGGGCGATATAGGGCGCGAACCGCACGCTGTCATGGCTCAGGGGTAGAGCACTTCATTGGTAATGAAGAGGTCCTGGGTTCAATTCCCAGTGACAGCACCAGCGGGCTTGAAACGTGGAGCCGCCTGGTATAGGCACCACGACTGTGTGCCCAAGTAGCTCAGTTGGTAGAGCATGCGACTGAAAATCGCAGTGTCACTGGTTCGATTCCGGTCTTGGGCACCATTTTACTCTCATAGAACGAATATTTTCCTTGATCGCCCCATGTCAGCCTATGGTCTTTTCACAAGGCGCAGGCTAGACGTTTGGCCAACGTGTCAGGCTTTTTGCACAGCGGAGCAAGACCGTTTTTTTGAAAGACATATATAGCGGCTTGGCGTAATCAGCCCGGCCAAGACGTTTAAATAGGAAAGAGGCTAGACGATGTCGAAAGCATTTATTGCCGAAGTTATCCAGAACTCCGCCGAGATTACCGGCGTTGCGGCGAACCGCACGGCAGCCGAACTGATCGCGGCGATCGTGAAGGAAATGAAGAAGAACGGCAAATTCACGCTGCCGAGCTTTGGCACCTTTACGGTGCGCAAGACCAAGGCGCGCAAGGGCGTGAACCCGCGTACGGGCGAAGAGATCAAGGTGAAAGCTGGTAAGACCGTGCGCTTCAAGGCTTCTCCTACGCTGAAGAAGCTGGTCTGAGGGTTTTCCTGAGGCATTAATCAAAAGCGGCCCGGAGATAATTCGGGCCGCTTTTTTGTGGGCGGAGTTTACATCGATGGATACGGCGCATTTTCATTGGGATGAGGTTGCGCCTTACGGTGATGCAAAGGCAGACCGGCGCCTGATCCCCGGCATGGCCGGGGATTTGAAACGGGTGTTGGTGAAAGCTGGCATGGTTGCGGCGCGGCATGCGCATGCGTTCGAGCAGTTTTTCATGGTCGCTGAGGGAACCGAGGTGCTGATCTGCCCGACGGGCGAGATCGCGCTGCGACCCGGTGTGGTGGTTCATTTCGCTCCGGATACCTGGCACGAAGCGCGGTTTGATACGGATGCAGTGATTTACGAAGTGAATTTTCAGGAAAAATAAGCGGTGCCGCGCTGGTTCCGTCAGATATCCAGGTCGTGAATGTTTCCTGCATTTTCTTGGATGAATTGAAAGCGCAGCTCCGGGCGTTTGCCCATCAGGCTTTCCACCAGACTGGAGGTCTCCGCACGGGTTTCCGGTGCCGCGACGATGCGCAGCAGCGTGCGCTTGGCCGGGTCCATTGTCGTTTCCTTCAGCACATGCGGTGGCATTTCACCAAGGCCCTTGAAGCGGCTGATCTCCAGCTTCGCGCCGGGCTTGAAGGTTTTTACCAGTTTTTCACGCGCGGCATCGTCCATGGCATAGATGCTCTTGGCACCTTGCACGATGCGGTAGAGCGGCGGCTGGGCCAGATACACATGGCCGTGGCGGATGAGTTCGGGCAGCTCGCGGTAGAAGAACGTCATCAGCAATGAGGCGATATGCGCGCCGTCCACATCGGCATCGGTCATGATGATGATGCGCTCGTAACGCAGGTTGGCGCGGTTGAAATTCGTGCCGGTGCCGCAGCCCAGAGCCTCTATGAGATCCTTCAGCTCCTGGTTCTGCTTCAGCTTTTCGCCGGAGGCGGAGGCGACGTTCAGGATCTTGCCCTTCAGCGGCAGGATGGCCTGGGTGTTGCGGTTGCGCGCCTGCTTGGCGGAGCCGCCGGCCGAATCGCCCTCGACCAGGAAGATTTCCGTGCCGTTGGCGCTTTCCGTTGCACAGTCGGCGAGCTTGCCGGGCAGGCGCAGGCGGCGCGTCGCGGATTTGCGGGGCGTGTCCTTCAGCTCCTTGCGGCGCAGGCGCTCCTCGGCGCGGTCGATGATAAAGGCCAGCAGGTTATCGGCATTGTTCGGGTCGCCAGCGAGAAAATGGTCGAAGCGGTCGCGCAGCGAGGTCTCGGTCAGGCGCGTGGCCTCGGCCGTGGTCAGCTTTTCCTTGGTCTGGCCCTGAAATTGCGGCTCACGGATAAAAAGGGAGAGCTTGGCGCGCAGGCTGCCAGTCACGTCGTCAGCGATGATGGCGGCGCCGCGCTTGTTGCCGCGTGTCTCGGCCCAGGCGCGCAGGCCCTTCAGCAGCGCGGCACGGAACCCGGCCTCATGCGTGCCGCCCAGCGGGGTGGGCACCGTATTACAATAGGTGTCGATGCTGGAGTCGCCCTGTTCGGTCCAGGCCAGGGCCCATTCCAGCTTGCCTTGTTCGGAGCCGTCCGCGCCAGGGGCGAATTTCGCCTCGCCGGACCAGATTTCGGGCAGGACGAGGGAGGTATCGCCAAGCTCGGCGGCCAGGGAGTCGCGCAGGCCGCCGGGGAAGTGCAACTCCGCCTGGGCGGGCACGTCCGAATCGGGTTTCAGCAGGCTGGGGTCGCAGGACCAGCGGATGCGAACGCCGCGGAACAGATACGCCTTGCTGCGGCAGAGCTTGTACAGCCGGGCAGGGGAGAATTTCAGTTGGCCGAAGATCTCGGTATCGGGGATAAAGCGGATGGAAGTGCCGCGCCGGTTCTGCACCGGGCCGACCTCTTGCAGGCTCCCCTGCGGCACGCCACGGGAAAATTCCTGACGGTAGAGCTTCTTGTCGCGCGCGACCTCAGCGGTGAAGGTGCTGGAGAGGGCGTTGACGACAGAGGAACCGACGCCGTGCAGGCCGCCGGAGGTAGCGTAGGCCTTGCCGGAACATTTGCCGCCGGAGTGCAGTGTGGTGAGAATCACCTCCAGCGCGGATTTATTCTTGAATTTGGGGTGCGGGTCCACGGGGATGCCGCGGCCATTGTCGCGCACGGTGAGCGCATTGCCGGGTTCCAGGCTCATCTCGATCCAGCTCGCATGGCCAGCCACGGCCTCGTCCATGGAGTTGTCGAGAATCTCGGCGGCCAAGTGGTGCAGTGCGTTCTCGTCCGTGCCGCCGATATACATGCCCGGACGGCGGCGGACGGGCTCCAGCCCTTCCAGAACCTCGATATCCTTGGCGCCATAGCTGTCCTTGGCCGCGCCGCTCTCGAACAGATCGCTCACTTTATTCGACTCCGGGTGCTGTCAGGGGGCTTGGTTGCCATGTCCGGGGCCCCAGGCCAAGGGTTGACAGTGCCGTGCCTACTCCCCTGTGCGATGCAAATCGAAGGAGTTGATGCCGCCGGTGCCGTTGAAGGTCAGCCACTCCTTGTGCCCGAGGGTGTTGCGTGTGTCGTAATACCCGGCTCGCCAATGGTCTTTCATTGAAATCCGGCTGAACTCGTAATCCTTGGCGTCGCCCTCATAGGCTTTCTGCTGGTAGATCAGCTGCAGGATGTTAATCTCCGGCAGCCGCTCCAGGCTGGCCTTCATTGCCCGTTGCTCCTCGTTCAGCTTGTCGTTCGGCACCAGATGCAACGCCTCGCGCAGGGTCTGCTTCAGCCGGTGGGTTTGCAGGAAATGGTCGGTGGTGGTGCGGGTACGGGAGGAATACAGGATGTCCTTCTGGCGGGAGAGCACTTCAGGCATGTCGCGTGGCACGTCGCCATGGGCGGAGAAGAGGTCCACCTGAAAGACCAGCATGTTCTTCGGGCCGATATGGTCGAGCAAATGTTGCAGCGGGGTATTGGAGACCAGTCCGCCATCCCAGTAATGGTGACGGCCGATGCGGACCATAGGCAAGGCCGGGGGCAGGGCGCCGCTGGCCATGATGTGCTCGGGGCCGATCTCGATGTCGTGATTGTCAAAATACCGGAAATTGGCCGTGGCGACGTTCACGGCGCCGACGGCGAAGCGCATCGGGCCATCGTTGATCAGGTTGAAATCGACCAACTTTGCCAGCGTCTGGTGCAAGGGGGCGGTGTCGTAGAGCGCGGTGGCGGCGCGAGAGCCGCGCGGGGCGAAGAAGCCGCCCGTCGGCGTTGGCTTGAAGAAGCCGGGCTGACCGAAGAGCATGGCGTTTACGGCGGAGAGAGCGTTGCGGAGCTTGCGTGCCGTGTCACCCTCCGGCCAGACTGTGTAGGGGTCGTGGGCGGTGATATCGAGCCAGAATTTTTCCAGCTTCTGCACCCGGTGCTCGGGCGGGTTGCCGGCAATGATGGCAGCGTTGATGGAGCCAATGGAGACGCCTGCGATCCAATCCGGCTCCAGCCCGGCCTCATGTAGCGCTTGATATACTCCGGCCTGATAGGCGCCGAGCGCTCCGCCGCCCTGCAACACGAGGCCAATGCCGTCGCACCCGCTGGGGCGCTGCATTTTGGCGATGGCGGTCAGCGGCTTGTGGTGTGGGGTCCGAGGGTCAGAGTAGATGTCCATTGTGGGGCGTCCTTCAGCACATCGGTTAGTGGTTATGTCTTATATTAGGCGCGGTCCAGAGAAG
>JAQUAC010000235.1 GCA_028687415.1 Acidocella sp.
GTCACCGCCGAATACCTGAATGATTGCAAGGAGATCGAGATCAAGGTCGCGCAGGGCGCGAAGCCGGGTGAGGGCGGGCAGCTACCCGGCTTCAAGGTAACCGAGCTGATCGCGCGGCTGCGCCACGCCACCCCTGGCGTGACGCTGATCTCCCCCCCGCCGCATCACGACATCTACTCCATCGAGGATCTGGCGCAGCTCATCTATGACCTCAAGCAGATCAACCCGAACGCCACGGTCTGCGTGAAGCTGGTCTCGCGCTCCGGCATCGGCACCATCGCCGCCGGTGTCGCCAAGGCGAAGGCCGACGCCATCCTGGTCTCCGGCCATGTCGGCGGCACCGGCGCCTCGCCGCAATCCAGCGTGAAATACGCGGGCATGCCGTGGGAGATGGGCCTCTCCGAGGCGCATCAGGTGCTCATGCTCAACCGCCTGCGCCATCAGGTGGTGTTGCGCGCCGATGGCGGCATCAAAACCGGACGTGACGTGGTCATCGCCGCCATGCTGGGCGCCGAGGAATTCGGCATCGGCACGGCCAGCCTCGTCGCCATGGGCTGCATCATGGTGCGCCAGTGCCACTCCAACACCTGCCCGGTGGGCGTGTGCGTGCAGGACGAGGAACTGCGCAAGAAGTTCGAGGGCACGCCGGAGAAGGTCATCAACCTGTTCTCCTTCGTGGCCGAGGAAGTGCGCGAAATCCTCGCCTCGCTGGGCTTCAAGTCGGTCAGGGAGATCATCGGCCGTACCGACCTGCTGCATCAGGTCTCCCGCGGCGCCGATTACCTGGACGACCTCGACCTCAACCCCATCCTGGCCCAGGCCGACCCCGGCCCGCATGCGCGCTACTGCACCCGCGAGGGCCGCAATGAGGTGCCGGAGACGCTGGACGCGCAGATGATCGCGGATGCCCATCCCTTCTTCCTCTCCGGCGAGAAGATGCAACTCCAGTACAACATCCGGAACACGCATCGCGCCATCGGCACCAAGTTTAGCTCGCAGATCGTCGCCAAGTACCGCAAAGTGAAGCTGCAGCCAGACCATGTAACCGTGCGCCTGCGCGGCTCGGCCGGGCAGTCCCTGGGCGCCTTCGCCGTCAACGGGCTGAAGCTGGAAGTCTTCGGCGATGCCAACGACTATGTGGGCAAGGGCCTCTCCGGCGCCACTATCGTTGTGCGCCCTGGGCCGTCCTCCAAGCTGAAGAGCAACGAGAACACCATCATCGGCAACACCGTGCTGTATGGCGCCACTTCTGGCGCGCTGTTCGCGGCGGGGCTGGCGGGTGAGCGTTTCGCCGTGCGTAACTCAGGCGCCACGGCGGTGGTCGAGGGCGTGGGCTCCAATGGCTGCGAGTACATGACTGGCGGCACCGTGGTGGTACTGGGCGAGGTCGGCGACAATTTCGGCGCTGGCTTCACCGGCGGCCTGGCCTTTGTTTACGACCGCGAGAAGAAGTTCGAGCTGCGCGTGAACCCGGACACGCTGCACTGGCAGCGCGTGAACTCTGGCCATTGGGCTGGGGTGCTGAAGAGTCTGGTGGAGCGCCACGTGGCCGAGACGGAAAGCCGCTACGCCGCGACCCTGCTGAATGACTGGGACCGTGAATCGCTGCATTTCTGGCAGGTGGTGCCAAAGGAGTACATCAAGTACCTGCCGGTGCCGCTGGATGAGGCGGCCGAAGCGGTCAGCGCCTGAACTAAACCATTGGCGCCGACTTTAATCCGGCCGGCGCCAATGGCATAAGCGCATCATGCGAGTCTTGTATCACCTCCCGCTCTCCCCCTATTCGCGCAAGGTGCGGATGGTCATGGCAGAGAAGCGCCTGCCTTTTGAAGTCCGACTGGAAAAGGTGTGGGAGCGCCAGCCCGGCTATATGGAGCTGAACCCGGCCTGCACCGTGCCCACCCTCATTGAGGATAACGGCATGGTCATCCCCGATTCGGGGGTAATCTGCGAATATCTGGAGGAAGCCTACCCAGACGTGCCGCTGCTCGGCCGCACGCTGATCGAGCGGGTGGAAACGCGCCGGCTGGTGGCATGGTTCGACGATAAATTCTTCGCCGAGGTGGCCCGCAACCTGCTCTGGGAAAAAACTATGAAACAGGCGCTGAGGCTGGGTCCGCCGGACGCCAATGCCCTGCGCGCGGGCTACGCCAACCTCAAGCAGCATCTGGTGTATATCGGCTGGCTGGCCGAGCATCGCCGCTGGCTGGCGGGGGCAAACCTGTCCCTGGCCGATTTCGCCGCCGCCGCCATGCTCTCCAGTCTGGATTTTCTGGGCGATGTAGACTGGTCAGTCTCCGCTCCGGCCAAGGAGTGGTACGCGCGCATCAAATCCCGCCCATCCTTCCGCGCCATTTTGTCTGACCGTGTGAATGGCATGGCCCCGCCGCCGCATTACGCGGATCTGGATTTTTAAAGCTTCGCCTAGCGCCCATTGACGCGCATATGCCTCCTCACGATGATGCGGCCTCACAAGCTGGCAATGGGAGTGGACATGGAAGTTTACGCAGTGCGTGGCGTACCACTTATATTGTTGCGGCTGGAAGGCGCCGTGGTTCTGGCGGCTTCCGTTCTGGCTTATATCCATACTGGGCAAAGCTGGTGGCTATTCGCTATTCTATTCCTCACGCCCGATCTCAGCATGCTCGGTTATCTTGCAAATCCCAAAATTGGCGCTGTCGCCTATAACGCGGTGCATAGTTACATTGCACCGCTGTTGCTTGGCATGGCGGGCGTTCTTACCAGAAACCATCTGGTCTTGGCCCTCGCGGTAATCTGGACGGGGCATATCGGCTTCGACCGCGTGCTTGGTTATGGGCTGAAATTCGCTTCCGGATTTCGCGATACGCATCTTGGCCGCATAGGGCGGGTAAAATGAACCTTCTCATTTTCGGCCTCGGCTATACTGGCCGGGCCATCGCCAAGGCGGCGCTGGCGGCGGGGTTTGCCGTTACCGCTACCTCCCGCGCACCAAAACTCCAGGCTCAGCTTGGGCTTCGCATCATCCCCTTTGGCGGTGCCGAGGGCGCGATTGCCGCCGCCACGCACATCCTCTCCACCGCCGCCCCGGATGAGCAAGGCGACCCGGTGCTGGCCCGCTACGCGCAGGATATCGCCGCCGCGCCTAATTTGCGCTGGATCGGTTATCTTTCCACCACCGGGGTTTACGGGGACCGTGGCGGCGCCTGGGTGGACGAGGACAGCCTCCCAACCCCCGGCTCCGACCGCACCAAACGCCGCGTGGAGGCCGAGCAGGGCTGGATGAAATTCCGCGTCGCGGTGGACATCTTCCGCCTCGCCGGAATTTACGGCCCCGGGCGCTCAATGTTCGACGATCTGCGGACAGGGCAGGGGCGGCGTGTTATCAAGCCTGGTCATCTGTTTGGGCGCATCCACCGGGACGACATCGCCCAGGCCGTGCTCGCCGCCATGCACCGCGCCCCTCTGCCGGGGGTAAACATATTAAACCTGGTTGACGATGAGCCCGCCGCCAGCGCCGATGTGGTGGTGGAGGCGGCGAAGCTGTTGGGCATGGAGCCACCGCCACCCGTGAACTTCGAGGACGCGCTCCCGAAAATGTCCCCCATGGCGAAGACCTTCTGGGCGGAGAACCGCAAGGTCTCCGCCACCAAAACCAAGGCCGCGTTGGGTATTTCCTGGAAATACCCAACCTACCGCGAAGGGCTACGGGCCATCCTGGCTGAGGAGCGCCTCCAGGCTCCGGCATAGTAGCGCCAGATCTTCCGGTGTGGAGAGCCGGTGGTCACCGGCCTTCACATAGGTCAGATTCACATCCTCGCTCTCCAGGCAGTTCACCAGCTTCAGGCTCAAATCCCAGGGCACATCGGCGTCCCGCATGCCGTGCAGAATGCGCACCGGGCAGGTGATGGGGATCGGTCCGCCCAGCAGCAGATGCTCAGCACCGTCCTCCAGCAGTCTGGCGGTTAGCGGCAGCGGCTCGCCATAGGCGCTTGGCGGATAGATCACGCCCTCGGTCCGCAATGTTTCCAGGGCCTCGGCGGAAAGCTGCGGGCGGATCAGCGCCTCGGTGAAATCCGGCGCGGGGGCGATGAGCAGCAGCCCGCGCAGCCTCGCTCCCATCCCCCGTCCGATCAGCAGGGAAATCCACCCGCCCATTGAGGACCCCACGAGCACGATTTCCTGCCCCGGCAGCACCTGCTCCACGATGAACGCCGCATCCGCGGCCCAATCGCCAATGCAGCCATCAATAAACCGCCCGCCTGAAGCCCCGTGCCCGGCATAGTCGAAGCGCAGCAGCGCCCGGCCCTTTTGCCTGCACCAAGTCTCCAACGCTAGCGCCTTGCTGCCCTGCATGTCCGAGGCATAGCCCGGGCAGAACACCACCACCGGCCCGCTCCCG
>JAQUAC010000011.1 GCA_028687415.1 Acidocella sp.
GTCATTGCCTGCCGCCGGTCACGCCCAACAAACAGATATCGCGCCGCTGGCCGTCCCTCCATGATCGCCTCGCGCATACGCGCCGCCGCGTCCCGCGCCGCGTCGGAGAGCGGGATCATCCGCTCCTTGCCGCCCTTGCCCTTCACCAGCAGCATCACGGCATCAGTCGACAAAGCCTGCGCCGGCAACGCCAGCAACTCGGACACGCGCAGTCCGCTGGCGTAGAGAATTTCCAGCCCAGCCACGGCTTTCAGCCCTGGCAGACCGGGCATCTCCCTGGCTGCCGAGAGCAGCGCCTCAACTTCCGCCTCACTCAAATATTTCGGCAACACCTGCGGCAGCCGTGGGGAGGCCAGTTCCGCCACCGGATTGTCCTCGCGCAGCCCCTCCCGCAACAGAAACAGATAAAACTGCCGCAAGGCCGAGAGCCGTCTGGCCTGGGTTCTGGCCGCCATGCCCTGGTCATGCAGAAACACCATGTAAGCACTGACCGAAGCTTCGTCCGCCTGACTCAGGCTGCCCCCGCGCCGCGCCAAAAACTCCGTGAAATCATCCAGATCGGCCTGATACGCCGCAAGCGTATTGGCGGCGGCACCACGCTCGGCGGCCAACATTTCGAGGAACGCTTCAGCCCGGCTATCTATCGTCATATCTTTAATGTGATAAGCCTACCGGACGATGCCACTCAACAGCGAATCTCTCCCCGATAACGAACGGAGCATCGTGCTCGTAGGCCTGATGGGTGCAGGCAAAACCGCTATCGGCAAGCGCCTCGCCGCCCAGCTCGGCCTGCCGTTTTTCGACGCTGATCAAGAGATCGAGCGTGCCGCCGGCACCACCATCGCCGAAATCTTCCGTATCCACGGCGAGGCATATTTCCGTGCCGGTGAAAAGCGCGTCATCCAGCGCCTGCTTGCCGGTGGCCGCATCGTGCTCGCCCCCGGCGGCGGCGCCTTCATGGACCCGGAAACCAGAGCCACGGTCCGCGAACTCGCGATCTCAGTCTGGCTCCGCTGCCCGCTTCCCATTCTGTTGCAGCGTGTGCAGGGCCGCACGCACCGCCCTTTGCTCAACACCGGTAACCCGGCTGAAATCCTGCAACGGCTCTCCGCCGAACGCAGCCCGTTCTATGCACAAGCCGACATCATCATCGACGGTTCAGAGGATCCCCCCCACGTGACCACAACCAATGTCATCAACGCCCTGGCCCAATACAGCTCCCCCCGCCGGGTGACGGTGGCGCTGTCCCAGAACCAGTACGACGTCCTCATCGGCCCGAACCTACTCCAGCGCGCCGGAGCCGCCATCGCCCCACTCCTGCGGCATCCGCGCTGCGTCATCATCACGGATTCGAACGTCGCGGCGGTGCATCTGCAAACCCTGCAATCCAGCCTGACGGATGTCGGCATCTCTCATACGGTGCTGACCGTAGCACCGGGCGAGCCCTCGAAAAGTTTGCCAACCTGGCAGAGCCTCATCGAGTCCCTGCTGGCGCAGAAAGTCGACCGCCACACGGCGATCATCGCCCTGGGCGGCGGCGTGGTTGGCGATCTGGCTGGTTTCACCGCCGCCGCCACGCTGCGCGGCCTGCCCTTCATCCAGATCCCGACCACGCTGCTGGCCCAGGTCGATTCGAGCGTGGGCGGCAAGACCGGCGTAAACTGCGTCTACGGCAAGAATCTTATCGGCGCCTTCCACCAACCGCTGCTCGTCATCGCCGATACGAGCGTGCTGCAAACCCTGCCGCCACGGGAGCGCCGCGCCGGCTATGCCGAGATCATCAAGGCAGGGCTGATCGCGGACGCCCCATTCTACGAGTGGTGCGAAACTCATGCCGAGGCAATGATGACCGGCGATGACACGCTGTTGGCCGAAGCCATCGAGCGAGCGGTGCGCTTCAAGGCGCTTGTGGTTGGCGACGATGAGCGCGAGACCAAACCGAATAATGGCCGGGCGTTGCTCAATCTGGGCCACACCTTCGCCCACGCTTTAGAAGCCGAGACCGGCTATGGCGCTGGGTTGCTGCATGGCGAGGCCGTGGCCACCGGTCTGGTGCTGGCAACCCATCTTTCCGCCCAGCTTGGCCTCTGCCCACAGGAAGACACCAGCCGCGTGGCTGACCATGTCACCCGCGCCGGCCTGCCCGCGCGCATCGCGGGGCTGAAAGCGGAAAACCTGCTGGCGCATATGAAGCAGGATAAGAAGATGAGCGGCGGTAAGCTGACCTTCGTGCTGACACGCGGAATTGGCCAGGCATTCACCAGCAACGATGTCACGGAAGATTCCGTCCGCGCCACTCTGCTGGCGAACGGCGCAGTCTAGTAATGCCGGCTTGTCAGCGCTTCTCGGAGCCTGACAAGCCGCTTAAACTATCAGGATTGCGCTTCCGGCGGCAGCACCATGCACCCAGTGGGTCCGCCTGAAAGCCTGCTGCAGGCATTCACCGCATCGTCATGCTGCAAGCCCACCACGCGCGCGCGGTACTTCACATGCCCTTGCGTATGGACTGATACCACCATCGCGCGGCCATTCACCAGCATCTGCACAGCGGCAAGTTCGGCAATCCCAAGCGCGGCCTTGGCGTTGGAAGAGCTGTCATACGCCCCGACCTGAATGGCCCACCCCTCATGGCTATGCGACAGATTCGACGGCAGATCAGCCGCCGCTGATGGTGTATCGGCCATGGCCGCCGGAATAAGTGAAAAGCCCCGATGCGGCGACGGAGGCGGAGGTGGCGGAATATAAGCCGCCTCAACCGGTGCCGATGCATAGATCGCCGAGTTCGTCGAAGCCACCATTTGCGGCGGCGGCGTTGGCGCTGGCGGCGGCATGGGGACGGAAGCAACCCGCGCCGGCGGTGGCACATAGACCTGCGCGGCGGGCCTCGCCACTGGCGCAATACTCGCCACCCGCACTGGTGGGCTGCTGTCCCGGATAACCGGCCCAGGTGCTGCTGGCACGAAGCCAGGCGGCAGAATCCCCGGTGCGTCCGATGCCGACTGCGTATTGAGTGCGAGCTGGTCCGCTCCGGACCGATGCACCGGATAATAACCCTGAATATTCGGGGCGATCATCGCCACGTAATTGACCGTCTCGCTCGGCAGTCTCCGCCGTCCGTTCACGTAGGAATCAAGCCGGCCTGGCCCCGCGTTATACGCGGCCAGAAAACCTGGCGAGCCGTAGATCTGGTACATCTCATGGATATAGGCCGCGCCCGCCATGATGTTGTCGTATGGGTTAAACGGGTCGTTCCCCAACCCGTAACGGGACGCCATTTCCTGATAGGTCTCGGGCTCAAGCTGCATCAGCCCCATCGCCCCGGCGCCGGAAACGGTCAGTTGCCCGCCAATATATTCGTGCCCGCCGGATTCCACGCGCATGACTTGGCGGATCCACATGGCGGGAACATCAAAATGGGATGCCGCGATATTGATATACGGCCCCCACGGGTCACTCGACGGCCCTGGCGGCGTGTAGTTATGGGCGGCATGCTCAATGTAATAATTCGTTGAGAATTCCTGCCCCACCGGCCTGCTGGACGCGCAAGCCGATAGCAAGGCCAACCCCGCGCAGCCAAGCGAAAGCTTCAGCCGGACACCGATATGTCTACTCACTAACAGACGAACCCTATATCGGGAGCTTGCAACCACGATGTGAAGCCTCCAGCAGTCTATACGCCATCGTTTTCAAGTTATTTAGCTCAATAGTGGCTTAAACAAGGCGATGTAACCTCTTATGCGACAATGGAAGTTGGGGCAAGGAAAACTTGTTTCATTACCACGCTACCGCCCCGCCGCCAGCGGTGCTACGCTTTGCTACATGCGCGCGATAAAGCCCTCCACCCTGCGCCAATATCTGGCTCTGGGCAGTACTCTTGCTCTTCTCTCCGGCCTGACAGGCTGCGCGACGCCCGCGCCCGTCACACAGGCTTCGCGGCAAGCCACCACCGGCAGTTTCTACACAGGTACGGTTGTCTCAGTCCGGCATGTCGGCACCACGGCCAACAGCACCGGCTCGGTTAATCAGGTCATGTCTGTGCTAGGCCAGCCACCCGCAATCCCCCAATCATCCGCGATGGAAATCGTCATCCGCCTTGCGGACGGCTCGGTACGAACCTTCGCCCAGCCGTCACAGCCGGCCCTTAATGGGCTGTCCCCCGGCAAGCGCGTTACCGTTACCGAAGCCGCGGAAACCACCATCCACCAAGAATAGCGGTCCTCCCCTCTTTAAATTACTCTTCATCCCCAACCGTCACGGTTGATGCTGCCTGCCCATTCAGCTATCGCCAAGCCATGAACCTGATTGTGCCAGATCACGGCAAGGCTGAGATCAGTCGGCAGCATTCCGCCGCGACCTCTCGCCCTCCCATCGTTATCGCCCCTTCTCGCGGCTGGCGGGACGGCTTTACCTTGGCTGCGGCGGATATTGCTGAAACCGTGCGCCTCTGGCCCCTGGTCTGGACACTAAGCTTTTTCGACATACGGCTACGCTATCGCGGGTCGCTTCTGGGGCCGTTCTGGCTGACCTTGTCGACGGCGATCATGGTCGCCTCGATCGGTTTCCTCTACGCCAAGCTGTTTCACCAGGATGTTTCCGCCTATCTGCCATTTCTGGCTATTTCCCTGGTGCTTTGGAATTTCATCAACACAATCACCTCCGAGGGTGCCACCTGCCTCACGCAGTCCGAGGGCATGATCCGTTCCATGCGCATGCCGCACTCGCTGCACGCCGCGCGAGTGGTGATGCGTAATGTGTTGGTGCTGGGGCATAATCTTATTGTTATCGTGGTGGTTTTCGCCATTTTTCGTACCACGCCCAACATCTCGGCGTTCAGCCTGATTCCCGCTTGCCTGCTCTGGGCGGTCGATGGCTTCGCCGTTTGCCTGCTGCTGGGCATCTTCGGAGCACGCTTCCGTGATATCCCGCCCATCATCGGCAGCATCATGCAAATTGCGTTCTACATGACGCCGATCATGTGGAGCCCGACCATGCTCATGCATCGTGGCTTCGCCATCGCCCTCGTCAAGCTGAACCCGTTTTTCTCCCTGCTGGAGATCGTCCGCGGTCCACTGCTCAACATGCCCTTGGAGCCGGAGGCCTGGACCACCGCCCTCGCCTATTCGGCCGTCCTGCTCCTGCTCACGACTATCGCCTTCATCCGCGCCCGCTCGCGCATCCCTTACTGGGTATAATCCGTGGCCAAACTCATCGCGCAAAATGTCACGGTCTCTTTCCCGCTCTATCATGGCGAGAGCCGGAGTCTGAAGAAAACCGTCTTCGCCGCCGCCTCCGGCCGACTGGGGCAGGATAAAAAGCACCGCCTGGTCGTCGAGGCTCTGCGGGATGTCTCCTTCTCCTTGAAAACCGGGGACCGTCTGGGCTTTGTAGGCTCCAACGGCGCGGGCAAAACCACCCTGCTGCGGACCATGGCCGGCATCTACGAGCCCGTCGCTGGGAGTATCACCATAGACGGCGCCATAACGGCCCTGCTCGACCCCGGCCAAGGGATGAATTTCGACCTCACCGGCAATGAGAACATCCGGCTCCGTGCGCTGTTCAGCGGCTATCCGGAGAGCGAGATCACGCGGCTCCAAGCCGATGTCGCTGAATTCGCTGAGCTGGACCAGTTTCTGGACCTGCCCGTGCGCACTTACAGCTCCGGCATGGTCGTCCGGCTCGGCTTTGCCCTGGCCACCGCTATCAAGCCGCAGATCCTCCTGATGGATGAGTGGATTCTCGCCGGCGACGCATCCTTTATGGATAAAGCCCGCCACCGCCTGGAAACCATGGTGCGCGGCGCGGATATCCTGGTCCTGTCCTCCCACAGTGCGGAAATCATCATGCAGTGGTGCAACCGCGTCATCTGGATGGATCGCGGCCAGGTCCGGGCTGACGGCACACCAGAGGAGGTTCTGGCCGCCTACCTGCCCCCCGAGCAATTCGCACAAGTAAAGGCGGCGGCTGACGTCGCCGTCTGATCTGATAGCATGGCCTCCATCGCCTATGTGAACGGAGCCTACCACCCCTTACGGGACGCCTCGGTTAACATTGAGGATCGTGGCTACCAGTTCGGCGACGGTATCTACGAGGTTCTGTACACGTACCGCGGCGCACCTGTTGATGCCGAACTGCACCTGAACCGGCTGACGCGTAACCTGCAAGCCATTGAGCTGCCCAGCCCAATGTCCACCGCCGCCCTGCTCACGGTCATCCGGCAGGTATTGCGGCTTAACCGCATCTCCACCGGCCTTGTTTATATCCAGGTCACACGCGGCGTGGCCCAGCGGGACCATCCCTTCCCCGCGCCACCGCCCCGGCCCAGCCTCGTCATCACCGCGCGGCGCAAAGCCGAGCCGCCGGATGATATCAGCACCTGGACCACCACCGCCATCACCCTGCCGGATGAGCGCTGGGGAAGCTGCGACATCAAATCCATCAACCTGCTGCCGAATGTCCTGGCCCGCCAAGCCGCCAAGCGTGCCGGGGCCTATGAGGCCATTCTGTATGACAAGCAGGACAACGTGACCGAGGGTGCCGCCAGCTCTGTCTGGATCGTCAACCGTGACGGCGTGCTGCTGACGCGGGCACTGGATCGGCACATCCTGCCCGGCTGCACCCGCGCAGCACTCATCGAGACTTTAACCGTGCCCATCCTGGAAGCCAGCTTCTCCCTGGACGATTTGCGCGCGGCACGGGAGATTTTCCTGACCAGCGCCACCTCCTTCGTGAAGCCCGTCACACGGCTGGACGGCGCGCCCGTCGGCAACGGCGCCCCCGGCATGGTCGCCACCGCGCTATTCGAGCAGTATATTCGCCGCATCAAAGCCCTTTAAGGAGCCGGAAATGTACATTCCTCCCGCCTTTGCGGAAGACCGCCCGGAAGAGCTGCACGCCATCATGCGGGCGGCCTCGCTGCCCGTGCTTGTCTCACCCACGGCATCTGGCCTCCTCGCCACACACCTGCCGCTGAGCCTGCAAGGAGACCGGCTGATCGGCCACATGGCCCGGCCCAACCCGCATTGGCGCGAGGCGCTGCCCGGTGCTGATACCCTTGCCATCTTCACGGCGGTGGATGGCTATATCAGCCCCTCCTGGTCGCCCAGCAAGGCTGAGACGGGCAAGGTCGTGCCGACCTGGAACTACCAGGCGGTCCACGCCACCGGCAAGCTGGAAATCGTCGAAAACCCCACCGCATTGCTGGAGATCGTGACCGCCCTCACCGAGCGCTACGAATTGCCCCGCCTCCAGCCCTGGGCCGTCAGCGACGCTCCTGCCGGTTACATCTCGGCGATGCTGAAGGGTATTGTCGGCGTTGTTCTGCACATTTCAAGACTGGAGGGCAAAGCCAAGCTCAGCCAAAACAAATCCCAGGCCGACCGGGAAGGCATGATCGCCGGTGCAGCAGCGGAAAATCCCGCCCTGGCCGCCGCCATGCGCAAAACGCTTTAAATAACCTTGGCCTCGAAGGGCGGCAGATAATCCGCCGCGTCGAACTCGATCACCCATAAATCCGGATCGTACGACACCTGCTTTTTTACATAGGCGTCGGTCGCTTCCTCGCTCACGGGCTGCGGGCCAGTGCCGCGCATCCAGGCGATTTCACCATTCATTTCACGGAATTGGGTGAGCACCATGTTGCCGGTGCGCCCATGCAAAATAACCAGCACGTCGCCGGCATCGGCATCCCCTTTGCGGACGACCACCCCCGGCTTGCCTTCGACCTCTCCCAGCCGTAGCGCCGCGGAAACCCAAATTCCTGCCTTGATCCGTGGCTCACCCATGCTAATCCCTCAATTCATCGGCCAATCGCCTTGCAGCGTGATGCAACAAGCGGCTTGCGCAAGCCATGGAGACTAAAAGCATGAAGCATCCAGCCTGGTTCGCCGCCCTGCTCACAGCCTGCCTTGCTTTTACACCTGCCGCGCATGCCGCTGACAAGGTCACGCTCGGGCTGGACTGGGTGGCGGAGCCGGAATACGGCGGATACTACGAGGCCCTGGCCACCGGTATTTACACGAAATACGGGCTGGATGTCAGCATCGTGCAGGGCGGTCCGCAAGTGAACAATGCAGCACTGCTCGTCGCCGGGCGGCTGACCTTCAACATCACCTCCAACGGCTTCCTGGCCCTTAACTTCGTGCAGCAGGGCATACCCTGCGTCGCAATCGCCGCCGGATTCCAGAAAGACCCAGATGCCCTCATCGCACACCCCGGCACCGGCAATGACAGCTTCGCGGCGCTGCGCGGCAAGCCGATTGCCGTCAGCACCGCCACACGCGCCAGCTGGTGGAATTATCTCAAGGCTAAATACGGCTATTCCGACAGCCAGCTCCGCCCCTACGGCTTCAGCCTGATCCCATACTTCACAAACCCGCAGGATATTCAGGAAGCCTACGTTACCGACGAACCATATCTTATCCAACAGAAGACCGGGCAATGGCCCGTGGTGCTGACGATCTCCGATGCCGGGTTCGACGGCTATGCCAGCCTGCTCGCCACCAGCACGGCGCTGGTGAAGACCAACCCGGACCTCATTCAACGTTTCATCAATGCCTCGGCCGAGGGCTGGTACAACTACCTCTATAAAGACCCAAGTCCGGCCTTTGCCGCCATTCAGGCCGCCAATCCGGACATGTCCACCGGGCTGCTGCATTACGGCTACGACCAGATCAAGCAACGCGGCATCGTCGATTCAGATGACGCCAAGACACTCGGCATCTACGCCATGACCGACGCCCGCTGGGCCGCGTTCTTCAACCAGATGGCCGCCACCGGGCTTTACGATAAGTCCATGAACTACAAGGTCGGCTATACGCTGCAATTCGTCGACCATGGATTCGGCGTGCAGAAATAATGTTCTCCATCCGCTCGGTCTCCAAGACATACCCGAACGCCACCATCGCCCTCCAGAACATTTCCGCCGACATCGCCCACGGCGAATTCGTCGCTCTTCTCGGTCCTTCGGGCTGCGGTAAATCAACCCTGCTGCGCCTGCTGGCCGGGCTGGAAGCTCCTAGCAAAGGCGCGATCGAATGGGACAATGCACAACGCCCCGGCCCCGGTGATATCGGCTTCGTGTTTCAGGATGCGACCCTGCTGCCCTGGGCCGATGCGGCGGATAACGTCTATCTGCCGCTGCGCCTGCGCGGTGAGCGCCGGGCCAATGCCGCCGGACGGATCCAGGCTGCCCTGGCCCAGGTGGAGCTGACGGAATTCGCACATGCCCGCCCCAAGGCACTCTCCGGCGGCATGAAGATGCGCGTCTCTATCGCCCGCGCCCTGGTCTCCGACCCGCAGCTCCTTCTCATGGACGAACCCTTCGCGGCGCTCGACGAGTTCACCCGGCACCGTTTGCAGGATGATCTGCATGCACTCTGGCTGCGCAGCGGCAAAACCATCGTCTTCGTCACCCACTCGATCTATGAAGCCGCTTATCTTGCCAGCCGCATCCTGATCATGTCGCCACGCCCGGGCTGCATCGCGGCGGATATCCGCGCCGCCATCCCCGAGGGCGGCAACCGCCGCACCAGCCCGGAATACGCCAACCTCGTCGCCCAGATAACCGAGACCTTCCGCCGAATTATGCCCGCATGAACCGTACGCTCGAGCGCCTGGCCCCATTCGCTTTCGGCGGCATCGCACTTTCGCTGTGGCAGGGAGGCGTCTGGGTGCTGGGCGTTCCCTCCTACGTCCTTCCCAGCCCCATCGACATTGCCAAGGCCTATCTTGATGATTATGCGATTCTGAACCAGGCGTTGCTCTCGACCCTCACCGTCACCCTGGCCGCCCTGCTCGCGGCGACACTCATCGGCGTGGCTCTCGCCGTCGCCATGGCCGCCAGTCGGCTCTTCCGCGCCGCGATCCAGCCCTGGGCCGTGATCCTGCAGGTTACGCCCATCGTCGCCATCGCACCGCTGATTATCATATGGGTCAACCAGCCCTTCATTGCCCTGGTCGTCTGCGCCACCATCGTAGCGTTCTTCCCCATCCTCTCCAACACCGCGGCGGGACTGGCCGCCACGCCGCCGGAGTTGCTGGATCTGTTCCGCCTGAACGGCGCGACTCGATGGCAGATTCTGTTTCTGCTCAGCCTGCCCTCAGCGCTGCCGAATTTTCTTACCGGCTTACGCATCTCAGGCACGCTCGCTTTGGTGGGCGCCGTGGTGGCGGAGTTCGTTGCTGGCTCGGGCGGCTTTGCCTCCGGCCTTGCTTACCGCATTATCGAGGCCAGTTACCGGCTGGAAATCCCCCGCATGTTCGCAGCCCTGTTCCTGCTCGGTATCAGCGGCATAGTGATCTACACTGCCCTCGGCCTGCTTGAGAGCCTCCTGCTGCGCAAGCGCAACGCGGCTTGAATTTTGTGCTGCACTCTGCGACGAATCAGACAGTTTTGGAGACTGATATGACCACTGACACGATTAAAAAACTCAGTAAGGGCCAACTCGCCTACGAGCAGGAACGCGCCCGCAAAGCCGGAAAATCTCTTGAGGACTGGATGAAGGCAAAAGCCGCTACTGCCGCCGAGGAAGCCCAGAGGGCAGCCCCCAAGCCCGTCAAAAAGCCAGGCTTCTTCAGCCGGCTGATCGAGAAGGCCCACAAGCCTCTCTAAAAACAAAAAGGGCAAGCCGAAGCTTGCCCTTTTTTATTTGCCTTACAGCAAAATCTTACTCTTCGTCTTCAGCCGCGACTTCCGGCTTCGGACCGCTATCCTGCCCCTTGGCGGAGACATCGCGATCAACCAGCTCAATCACAGCCATATCGGCGGCGTCGCCATAACGCATGCCAGCCTTCAGCACGCGGGTATAGCCACCGGAACGGGCCTTGTAGCGCTCGGCCAGGGCTTCAAAGAGCTTAGCAACGATGGTCTCGTCGCGCAGCTGGTCAAAAGCCTGACGCTTGGCGTGCAGCCCGCCGCGCTTGCCGAGCGTGATCAGCTTCTCCGCCACCGGGCGAAGTTCTTTCGCCTTCGGCAGGGTGGTGGTGATCTGCTCGTGCTTGATCAGGGCAACCGCCATGTTCCTGAACATGGCAGCGCGATGGGAGGAGGTGACGCCGAGTTTACGACCGCTAAGACCGTGACGCATGATAAGTGTTCCTGTTTAGACTTCAGAAGGGTTGGTCGGAACGCTTGGCCAGTTCCTCGATATTCTCAGGCGGCCAGTCGGTCACGGTCATGCCAAGGGACAATCCCATGACAGTCAACACTTCCTTGATTTCGTTCAAAGATTTACGGCCGAAATTCGGCGTACGCAGCATTTCCTGTTCGCTCTTCTGCACCAGATCGCCAATATACACGATATTGTCGTTCTTCAGGCAGTTGGCGGAACGCACAGAAAGTTCAAGCTCATCCACCTTGCGGAGCAGATTCGCGTTAAACGGCAGCTCGATCCGCGGTTCCTCGGCCCGCAGACGCTGCGGCTCCTCGAAGTTCACGAACATGCTGAGCTGGTCCTGCAGAATGCGGGCGGCCAGGGCCACGGAATCCTCAGGCGTAATCGCGCCGTTGGTTTCCACTTCCAGGATCAGCTTGTCATAATCCGTCACCTGTCCCACGCGGGTCTTCTCGACCTTGTAGGACACGCGGCGCACCGGCGAGTAGATTGCATCGACGGGGATCAACCCGATCGGCGCATCTTCCGGGCGATTCGCCGAAGCGGGCTCATAGCCGCGGCCGGAGCCGACGGTGAATTCCACGCCAAGCGTCGCGCCATCATCAAGCGTGCACAGCACCAGGTCGGGATTCATGATCTCGATGTCATGCCCGGCCTGAATCTGCCCAGCCTTGACTTCGCCAGGACCAGTCGCCGTCAGCACCATGCGCTTCGGCCCCTCGCCATGCATCCGCACAGCAAGCTGTTTGATATTCAGGATGATGTCGGTCACGTCCTCGCGGACCCCCGCCAGCGTCGAGAACTCGTGCAGCACGCCATCGATACGGACTGCCGTAACGGCAGCACCTTGCAGTGACGAGAGCAGTATCCGCCGCAGCGAATTACCCAGCGTCATGCCAAAGCCACGCTCAAGCGGCTCGGCGATAATCGTGGCCAAACGGCCGGCATCGGAACCGAACTCGACATCGAGCTGTTCCGGTTTAATCAGCATTTGCCAGTTGCGTTGCAGAGACAAATTTGATTCTTTCAACATTCACCCCTCCGGCCAAAGACGATACACAGATCGCCCAGGCCTCAAGAAAATTCGCTTCCGGCTTTAGACGCGGCGACGCTTGCGCGGGCGGCATCCGTTATGCGGAATCGGCGTCAGATCACGAATTGCCGAAATCTGAAAGCCAACGGCTTGCAGGGCGCGCAGGGCGCTCTCACGTCCCGAACCCGGGCCGCTGACTTCGATCTCGAGCAGTTCCATGCCATGCTCACGCGCCTTGCGGCCCGCATCCTCAGCCGCCACCTGAGCGGCGTACGGGGTGGATTTGCGGCTTCCCTTGAACCCCTGGCTACCAGCAGACGACCAAGCAATGGTGTTGCCCTGCGCGTCGGTGATGTTGACCATGGTGTTGTTGAAGCTGGCGAGAACGTGCGCAACACCAGAAATGATGTTTTTGCGTTCTTTCTTGCGAGGGCGTGAGGCGGGCTTCGCCATATCTTTATTCCTGTAACTGCTGACGGGGTGCGCGAACGCTTACTTGGTGACTTTCTTCTTGCCGGCGATCGCCACGGCCTTACCCTTGCGGGTACGGGCATTGGTGTGGGTACGCTGACCGCGAACCGGAAGCCCCTTGCGATGACGCAGACCGCGGTAGCAGCCCAGATCCATCAGACGCTTGATGTTCATGGCCGTCTCGCGGCGCAGATCACCTTCAACCCGATAGTCCTTGTCGATCATCTCGCGCAGACGCAGAATCTCATCGTCGGAGAGCTGGTTCACGCGGCGCTCGTCCGGGATGCCGAGGGTCGTGCAGATTTCCTGCGCCTTCACCGGGCCAATGCCATAGATATAACGAAGGCTGATCACAACACGCTTATTCGTGGGAATGTTTACGCCGGCAATACGCGCCACGAGGTCTCTCCTGAGGTCATAACTAGTTGCGGCGCTCCAACCGGGAGCGCCGCGAAAGCGGGTTATAGCGCCCGCCAAATTAGAATCAACGACAAATGATCAATTTTTCGTGAGCTGCTGCAGTTAAGGCGCGGGAACGCCAATTTTACGCAGCACCGCCTCGATCTGGCGCTCAACTTCATCCATCTCCGCCATGCCATCCACGACATGCAAACGCCCCTGTGCCCCATAGTAAGGTAGAATCGGGGCCGTTTGGGCGTTGTATGCCTCCAGCCGCGCATGCACGGTCTCAGCCTTGTCGTCCGGACGGCGGACGAACTCATGCCCCCCGCAAACGTCACACACGCCGCTCTGCTTCAGCTGCTTGAACTTGTCGTGATAGCCGGCACCACACTTGGCGCAGGTGAAGCGCCCACTGATGCGCTCCACCAAAATCGCTTCATCGACCTTGAGTTCGATCACCGCATCTAGGTCAACCGCCTTTTCATGCAGCAACTTATCCAGAGCCTCGGCCTGCGGCACTGTCCGCGGAAAGCCATCTAGGATAAACCCCTTGGCGCAATCCGGCCGGGCGATTCGCTCCCCAATCATGCGGATAATGAGGTCGTCCGATACCAAGCCACCCGCATCCATGATGCTTTTGGCTTCCAAGCCAATCGGGCTACCCGCCTTCACTTCCGCGCGCAGCATGTCACCTGTCGAAATCTGCGCGACTCCATAACGGGTCTCCAGCAGCTTCGATTGCGTACCCTTCCCCGCCCCAGGCGGTCCCAGCAATATTAATTCCACTTTACCCCCTCCCCTTACTTCCGGCCTTTGCCGCGAGCTTTACGGATCAAGCCCTCATATTGATGCGCCAGCAGATGCGACTGAATCTGCGTCACCGTGTCCATGGTCACTGAGACTATGATCAGAAGCGAGGTACCGCCAAAATAAAATGGCAGGCTGTAATTGCTCATCACGAAATCAGGCAGCAGGCAAACAATGACCAGATAGGCGGCGCCTATCGCCGTCAAGCGCGTCAGCACCATGTCAAAATACTTGGCCGTGTTGGTCCCAGGGCGAATCCCTGGGATAAACCCCCCGTTCTTCTTCAGATTTTCAGCCGTTTCTTCCGGGTTGAAGGCAATCGCCGCCCACACGAAAGAAAACAGCGTGATCAACCCCGCGAACAGCAGCATGTATAGCGGCTGTCCACGGGAGAGCAGATGCGACGCCGATTGCAGCCAGCCTGGCCCACCGCTGGAGAACCCGACGAAAGTCGCTGGAATAACCAGCAACGAGCTTGCAAAAATAGGCGGCATCACGCCGGAGGCATTCACCTTCAGCGGCATGTAATTCGCTTCGCCGCCAAACACCTTCTGCCCGACCTGGCGCTTCGGATGCTGGATCAGAATGCGCCGCTGCGCCCGCTCCATAAACACGACAAAACCAATGACCAGGAAGCCGATCACGAAGAATGCGATGATAAAGAAGGTCGAGAGCGCGCCAGTCGACCCCAGTTCCAAAATATTCGCGATTGCCACGGGCATATTCGCCACAATGCCCGCGAAAATGATGAGACTCGACCCTGTGCCGATTCCGCGCGAGGTAATCTGCTCGCCGAGCCACATCACGAAAACCGTGCCACCGACCAACGTAACAACGCAGGTGAACACAAAGAAAGCTCCCGGATCGATCACAGCAGGCCCAAGGGCGCTCTTCACCCGCTCCAGGCTAACGGCGATGCCATACGCCTGCACCGCGGCAATCAGCACGGTCAGATAGCGCGTATATTGGGTAATCTTCTGCCGCCCCGAGTCGCCTTCCTTCTTCAGCGCATCTAGCGCCGGGATAGTCGAAGACATAAGCTGAACGATGATGCTGGCGCTGATATACGGCAATATGTTGAGCGCAAAGATGGTCATGCGCCCCAGCGCGCCACCCGTGAACATATTGAACATGCCCAGAATGCCACCGCCGTTCTGGGTCATGAGATGTGCCATGACCGCGGCATCCACGCCCGGCACCGGAATATAGGTTCCCAAACGGAACACGATCAACGCGCCCAGGGTAAACCAGATACGTTTCTTTAGATCCGTGGCCTTGCCGAACGCACCAAGGTTCAGGTTGGCCGCCATCTGTTCTGCGGCGGATGCCATGCGTTATCCTCTTATTCAACAAAAACGGCGCTTGCCCGTCAGCTTTGCGCCACTGGCAAGCGCCGTTTTACAAGCGCTATAGTGCCGGATTTTCTCCGGCTGAAGCAAGTCCTTAAGCCGCTTCGGCCTCAGCCTTCGCAACCAGTGTCGTCACCTTGCCGCCGGCCTGCTCAATGGCAGCCACAGCCGCAGCTGACGCACCCGACACTTCAATGTTAACAGCGCGGGTGATCGTACCCTTGGCAAGCAAACGTACACCGCTCACCTTGCCAAGACGCACCACACCAGCTTCCGCCAGCATCATTTCATTGATCGGCTGCGCCGCGTCCAGCTTGCCAGCCTCAATCGCAGCGTCCAGCGTGCTGAGGTTCAGCGGCGCGTATTCCTTGCGATTGATGTTATGGAAGCCACGCTTCGGCAGACGGCGATAAATCGGGAGCTGACCACCCTCGAAGCCATTCAAAGAAACGCCTTCACGCGCCTTCTGGCCTTTAACGCCCTTGCCGGAGGTCTTGCCCTTGCCGGACCCGATACCACGGCCAAGTCGCTTGGACTTCAGCCGGGCGCCGGGATTGTCACGAATTTCGTTCAGTTTCATCACAATTATCCTTGCACGAGCGCGGCTTACGCCAGCTCCTCAACCTTCAGAAGGTGCGCAACCTTGCGCACCTGGCCGAGAACCTCCGGCGTCGCCACAAGCTCGCGGGTCTTGGCAATCTTGTTCAGGCCGAGGCCCACCAAGGTTGCCTGCTGCCCGGGCTTGCGACCGTTACCGGACGCAATCTGCGTGATCCGAATCTTCTTCTCAGACATCGTTCACCTCCACAACGGCTTCCTTAGCTGCGGAACCATAAAGGTCAGCCACCTTCTTGCCACGGCGCGAAGCCACAAGGCGCGGGCTCGTCACGCTGCCCAGCGCGGCGAAAGCGGCCTTAACCATGTTGTGCGGGTTCCGACTGCCGAGCGACTTCGCCACGACGTCGCCAATCCCCAGCGTCTCGAATACGGCGCGCAACGGACCACCAGCGATGATGCCGGTACCAGCCGGAGCGGAACGAATGACAACGTCACCCGCGCCAAACGTGCCACGAATATCGTGGTGCAGCGTGCGGCCTTCCTTCATCGGAACACGAATCATGGTCTTCTTTGCGCGTTCAGTCGCCTTACGAATCGCCTCGGGCACCTCACGGGCCTTACCGGCGCCATAGCCAACGCGCCCCTTCTGGTCACCAACCACCACAAGCGCGGCGAAGGCGAACCGACGCCCACCCTTCACCACTTTCGCAACGCGGTTAATCGTCACCAGCTTGTCGACGAACTCATCGCCGGGCTCGCGCTCGCGCTCACGATTCCTGCCGCCTTCGCGTGCTTCACGTGCCATCTGAAATGCTCCTAGAAGTCGAGGCCGCCCTCACGGGCCGCCTCAGCCAGGGCTTTCACCCGGCCATGATAGAGATAAGACCCGCGATCGAACACCACGGCAACCACACCAGCCACCTTGCAGCGTTCGGCGATCAACTTGCCAACCGCGCTTGCAGCGTCCTTGTCGGCACCAGTCTTCAGCGCGGCCTTCAGATCCTTGTCCAGAGACGAAGCGGCAGCCAGCGTACGGCCAGCGGTATCGTCTATGATCTGGGCATAGATATGCTTGCCTGAGCGGAACACGGAAAGACGGGGACGGCCGGAAGATTTCTGCCGCAGCTGATAGCGAAGGCGCTGCCGACGGCGCGTCTGCAATGTAAGATTTGTTGACATTACTTCTTCTTACCCTCTTTCCGGCGGATCGCTTCGCCCTCGAACTTAACACCCTTGCCCTTATACGGCTCAGGCGGACGGTAGGAGCGCAGTTCAGCGCAAACCTGACCGACCTGACGCTTGTCCACCCCCTCAACCTTAATCAAGGTCGGCTTTTCACAGCTCACCTTGATACCAGCCGGGATCGGGTACACTACATCATGGGAGAACCCAAGATTGACCACCAGGTTGCTGCCCTGAACAGCGGCGCGGTAACCCGTGCCGGTGATCTCCAGAGTCTTTGCATACCCAACAGACACGCCCTTCACCATATTGGCGATATTGGCGCGTGTTGTGCCCCACATCATGCGGGAAGCAGCTTCCTTGCTCTTCGGCGCTACGGAAACCTTGTTTCCTTCGACGGTCGCCTCAACCTTATCGGTCAGGGAGAGCGTCAGCTCGCCGAGCTTGCCCTTGGCCGTCAGTACGTTTCCAGCCAGCGCCACAGTAACGCCAGCCGGAATTTCGACGGGATATTTGCCTACACGTGACATCTATCTCTCTCCCTTAGAAGACGCGGCAGAGAACTTCGCCGCCAACATTGGCAGCGCGGGCTTCAACATCACTCATCACGCCACGCGGCGTGGAGAGGATGGAAACACCGAGACCGGAATACACACGCGGCAATTCCTTGATCTTGGAATAGACGCGGCGGCCTGGGCGCGACACGCGGCTAATTTCCTTGATGACCGGCTGGCCCTCGTTGTACTTCAGTTCAATGCGCAGCTGCTGAATGCCGGGGCGAACTTCTTCACGGCTAAAGCCACGGATAAAGCCTTCACGCTTCAGCACGTCCAGAACATTGGCGCGCAGATTGGAGGCAGGCGCCAAGCAGACCGTCAAACGGGCATGCTGGGCGTTACGAATACGGGTGAGCATATCACCCAACGGATCGGACATCGACATTAATTTTTGCCCTTTCCTTACCAGCTGGCCTTGATGACGCCGGGAATCTGCCCGGAGCTTGCCAGATCGCGGAACGCAATACGGCAAAGCTTGAACTTACGATAATTACCACGAGCGCGACCGGTCAGCTCGCAACGCAGGCGCACGCGAACCTTCGCGCCGTTGCGCGGCAACTGCGCGAGTTTAAGGCTCGCCTCGAAGCGGTCCTCCACCGGCAGAGTCCGATCCATGATCGTCTCCTTCAGCGCGGCGCGTTTCGTCTTATCACGGGCAGCCATGCGCTCACGCTTGCCGTTTCGGTTGACCTGCGATGTCTTAGCCATCTTCTGATACCCTCCGGAACCTGCCAGTCTCTACCAGCCGTTTTCCAAAAAAATTTTTTGCTCCGCCGCTCACTTAGCGAACGGCAAGTTGAAGCCCTTAAGCAATGCCTTGGCCTCGGCATCCGTCTTCGCGCTCGTCACGAAAATGATGTCCATACCACGGATCGCATCGACCTTATCGTAGACAATTTCAGGGAAAATAATCTGCTCCTTGAGGCCCATGGCGAAATTGCCACGACCATCGAAGCCCTTATTACCCGGAATGCCACGGAAGTCACGCACGCGCGGGAGCGCAATCGTAACCAAGCGGTCGAGGAACTCGTACATGCGAGCCTTGCGCAGCGTCACCTTACAGCCGATCGGCAGGCCAGCGCGGATTTTGAAGCCGGCAATTGCCTTCTTCGCAACCGTCTTAACCGGCTTCTGGCCAGAGATGAGCGTCAGCTCAGCCACAGCTGCATCCAGCTTCTTCTGGTCGGCCGCAGCCTCGCCAACACCCATGTTGATGACGATCTTTTCCAGCGTCGGCACTTCGAACGGGTTCTTGTAGCCGAATTCCTTCAGCATC
>JAQUAC010000236.1 GCA_028687415.1 Acidocella sp.
ATACAGCACCACATTGTCATCCATCAGCGGTACGAAGCGCGACCAGATCGCCTCCTGCGTATTGTTTTCGAAATAGATAACCACATTGCGGCAAAAGACTGCTTGGAATTTGCCCTTCATCGGCCAGGAGCCGATGAGATTCAGCTTGCGGAAACTGATCAGAGCGCGCAGCTCGTCATTCGCGCGCATCTGCCCGCCATTCACGGGGGTGAACCAAGTCTTACGCATTGCCGCCGGTACGGGTTCCAGCAAGGAGTCTTCGTAAATCCCTGCCTCGCCGGTTGCCAGCACGTTCGGGTCGATATCCGTGGCCAGGATTTTAATGTCGTAGCGCCCGGCATCAGGCATTTCTGAGAGTAATGTTAGTGCCATGGAGTACGGCTCTTGCCCGGAGGAGCAGGCCGCCGACCACAGCCGCACGCGCTTGCCCGCACGGGCCTGAGCGATGAGGCCGGGGAGAACCTTCGTGCGCAGATGCTCAAAATGATGCGGCTCACGAAAAAACCGCGTGACGTTAGTGGTTAGCGCCGCCACCATCTCCTGACGTTCATCCTCGCCCTCCTGGCTTTCCACCAGCGCGCAATATTCGGCGAAGCTGCTAAGGCCGAGCTTGCGCACGCGCTTGGCAAGACGCGAGTAAACGAGATTCGCCTTGGCACCGGAAAGCGAGATGCCTGCCTCCTGCATCATGATTCGCACGACTACAGCCAGATCATGCGCGGTGAAGACGAACTCCGCATTTTCCACCAGCGTGGCCTGGGACTTTGCCGCGCTGCTCATGGAAAGCTGGGCCGTCATGCTGCCTCCATTTCGCCCGCCGGCAACACGTTGTCCAACCCGATCAGGCTGATCATCCGCCCGTCCACGGGCAGCAGCCCCTTCACGAAGGTTTTAACCAAATCAGAGGACACATCCGGCGACGGCTGGATGTTATTGTCGTTTGTCGTCAAAATATCCGAGACGGCGTCTACAAGAAGCCCGATCTGCTGGTGCCCGATCATCACCACGATGATGACATTGCGCGCCGTTGGTTCCGTACCCGGCAGGCCAAGCCGCACCGCGAGATCAACAATCGGCAATACCGCGCCGCGCAGATTGATGACACCCTTCACGTAACGCGGCGAGCGCGGCAGGGCTGTCGCCGCTGTCCAACCACGGATTTCACGCACCATCATCACGTTGATGCAGAACTCCTGCCGCCCGACACGGAAGGCGATCAGCTCACGGTTATCAGCGTCCGTTTGCATGGAACTAGCCATATCTACCCTCACATTCCGTCTTGTTAATTTGCTTCCAGCGCCGGAACCTCGCCCCGCCCCGCCTCGCTGCGTGCGTTGCGCACCACCGCGTCCACATCCAGAATCAGCGCCACGCGGCCATCGCCCATGACCGTGGCAGCGGCGATGCCGGGCACGGCGCGGTAATTGGCTTCAAGACTCTTGATGACGACCTGACGCTGACCGTGGATCGCATCCACCATCAGCACGGCGCGCACGCCGCCCTCGCCTTCCACCAGCAGCGCCACGGATTGCTCAGGGTCGATGAACTCCTCGCAATAACCAAGGGAGATGGCAACATCGACGATTGGCACATAGCCGCCGCGCAGGGCCAGAACGGAGATATGGTCGTCGAGCGGAAACACATCCGAAGCGCGGGGTTTTAGCGTTTCTACGATCGCACCCAGCGGAATGATGAGTGTGTGCCCATGAGCGGAGACCACCATGCCATCCAGCACCGCGAGGGTGAGCGGCAGGCTGAGTGTGAAGGTAGAACCTTGCCCCGGCCTGGAAGCAATGGAAATCCGTCCACCAAGCGCCGCCACGGATTGGCGCACCACGTCCATGCCCACGCCACGGCCGGAAATATCCGAGACCTTGGCCGCCGTGGAGAAGCCTGGCAGGAAGATGAGATTGTCGATCTCGTCATCCGTGAGCTGCGCGTCCGGCGAAATCACGCCGTTCTCAATGGCCTTCTGCCGCACCCGCGCACGGTTGATACCGGCGCCGTCATCCGAGACCTCCAGCACGATGCGCCCGGAACGGTGCAGCGCCAACAGCTTCACCGTGCCCTCCGCGGGCTTGCCATTGGCCACGCGCGTCTCCGGGCTTTCCAGCCCGTGGTCAATGGCGTTGCGGATCATGTGCGTCAGCGGATCGGCGATGCGCTCGATAACAGTCTTGTCGACCTCTGTGCCCTCGCCTTCCGTGACCAGCCGCACCTGCTTGCCGGTCTGCGCTGCTACCTCGCGCACCAGACGCGGCATGCGCTGGAACACCGAGCGCACGGGTTGGGCACGGATGGCCATTACGCTATCCTGGATTTCCCTTGTCAGATGCTCCAACTCTTCGAGTGCCATGGCCACGCCTGAGGCGCGGGCAATACCCGCCTCCATCACGCGCTGGCTCAACATCGCCTCGTTGATGACCAGCTCACCCACTAGGTCAATCATGCGGTCCACACGGTCCAGGTCAACACGAATGGTCGCCGTAACCGCTACTGCGCTCTCGGCCTTCGCCGCCATGACCTCGACGGCGGGGTGCTTGACCGGCGCTGGCGGGGCTGGCGGCTCGTGCGGCGCGGGCACCGGAGCGGGAGCCACCGTAGCAACAGCGCACGCAGGCGCTTCCTCCTCTTCCGGCTCCATTTCCGGCGGCGGGAAGAACTCGAACTTGAAGCCGTTATCGCCAGTGATCACCGTGCCCGGTGCAAACCCCACAGATTGCGGCGGCGTGATCGTCAGCTCGCAATCATCCTCGACGAATTCAAAGACATGGCGAATCGCCTCTTCGTCGCACTCCGAGTCCAGCGCAATGTTCCAGGTCAGATACGCCCCTTCCGGATCCAGCTCGTTAAGCTCCGGCAGGCGGCCTGCATCCAGCGTAACTGTAACCGGCCCCAGCCGGCGCAGCTCGCGCAACAGCAGCGCGGTTTCATTCGCCTTGGCATACAGCTCCGGCTTGGGAGTGAACACAATCTCCCAATGCTGTGAGGGCGGAACGGCATCTTCGAACAGCCCGCCCGTGGGTGCAGCCTCTGGGGCTGGCGCGGGGGTAGGCGCGGGTGCAGCCGGGGTGTCATTGATATGGCTGAACTCCTCGACCAGAGCGGCCGTGCGGGCTTCATCCACAGTACCGCCCTCACGCGCCGCGTTGACGACATCCTCCAACACATCGGCCGCACGCAGGAACACACCCACCACTTGCGGCGTGGCCGCCAGAGAGCCCGAGCGCACCTTGTCCAGCGCCGTCTCGAACACATGGGCGAAGCGCACCAGCGCGTCGAGCGAGAAAATTCCAGCCCCGCCCTTCATCGAGTGCACCGCGCGGAATACGGCGTTCACCGTTTCCGAATCTGCGGTGCCGTTCTCCATTGCAATCAGCCCGGTTTCGAGTGCCGCGAGCTGTTCTTCGCATTCCTGGAAAAATGTTTCCCGGATTGCCGCCATCGGGTCTTCCATGAAACCCTCCTTTATTTTCAGGCCGCGACGCGGCGGATTGCGTCAATCAACTTTACGGGGTCGAAAGGCTTTACGATCCAGCCTGTTGCCCCCGCAGCGCGTGCTCGATTCTTTTTCTCCACATCCACCTCGGTGGTGAGCACCAGCACCGGCATGGCGCGGCGGGTTTCATCTTTGCGTACCGCTTCGATGAAACCGAACCCGTCCATGCGTGGCATGTTGATGTCAGTCACGATCACGTCTGGCGTTTCGGTCTCAAGCACCTCCAGACCGTGCACCCCGTCCTCGGCCTGCAGTACGCGGAACCCGGCGGCAACAAGCGAATGCCGCAACATGTCCCGCATCGCTCTGGAATCGTCGACGGTCAGTACCGTGGTGCTCATACGCTCAGCTCCTTGCCTTCAGTAAGGGCGCGATGCGTTAAATCCGCAGGCGCCACGCCCAATAATTCCAATGCGGCAGAAAAATCCTCGGACAAATTCTCCACCAGCAGCGTTAGCCCGTCCGCCGCCCAGGCAGCACGCGCCGCCAGCAAAATCTGCAGGCATTGCGCCCCCAGCCGCTGCACGCTGGCGCCATCCACCTCCAGCCTTTGGCCGCGCCGCCCAATAAACGCCTCCAGCAGGCCCGGAGCGGCGATCAAGTCGAGTACCGGCGGCAATTCCAGACCGTCTGTCATGAGTCGAAACTTCCCTAATATTGAATAAGCTTTTCCTAACGGAGAATAAATTTTTTAGAATTCATTCCAGTCATCGGCCCCAGCCGGAGTGGATTGCTTGGGTACCGCGACAAATTTGCCCGACGGTGCCGCCGGCGCACGCCGGGGAGCGGACGCGGCACGGGAGGGCTTGGCGGCGGGGCGCGCATGCCCACCAGCAGCTACCGCGCCAATGCGGAACTGCCCGACAAGCTGTGCCAGC
>JAQUAC010000237.1:0-3565 GCA_028687415.1 Acidocella sp.
CGGGCAGGCTCAGCGCATAGCCATTGCCCGCGCCTTTCTGAAGAACGCGCCGCTGCTGTTGCTGGACGAGCCGACGGCGCATCTGGACCCGGCGGTGGAACGCGATGTGTTGGAGAGCCTGAGGCATCTGGCCATCGGGCGCACGGTGGTGCTGGCCACGCATTCCACCATGGCTATGGATTTTGCAAAAAGTGTAGGCGCAAAGCGGCTTGATCTGGATGCGCTGCGCTATGCGAGTTGGCGGAATATTGTCGCATGAGCCCGATTTTACGCATTATTTCCCTTTGGTGGCGGCAGGCAGCGTGGTTGGCGTTGGCCGTGGTTTTGTCACTTGGCGCACTCGCGGCAGGCGTGGCGCTGATGGGTTTCTCCGGGCGGTATCTGGCGCTCTCCTTGCTGGGCACAGCGGTTTTGGTGCCGGCGGTGCTTTCATATGCTGGTACGGCGCGGGTGCTGCTGCGCTATCTGGAGCGCGTGTTCTCGCATGAGGCGATTTTCCGCGCGTTGGCGGATCTGCGCGTATGGATGTTCCGGGGCTTGGCCAATAGTGCTGCCGGAGGGCTGGGGTTCCGGCGCGCGGGTGATGCGCTGGCCCGTCTGGTGAACGATGTGGACACGCTGGACGGGTTGTTTTTGCGCATTTTTGTGCCCGCTTTGGGGGCGCTGCTGTTGGTGCCGATTCTGGTCTGGGTGCTGGGGCAGGTGCATGAGGCCGCGGTGCTGGTGCTGCTGCCCTTTCTGGCTGTGGCGGTTTATCTGCCGCTGCGCGCTGCCAGTGCCGCGGAAGCCAATGCGGCCAAGGCGGGATTGGCGATGTCCGGCCTGCGTAGCGCGGCGCTGGATGCCTTGCATGGCCTGCGCGAGGTGAAAATTTTTGCCGCCGAGGGGCGGATGCTGGCGGCGGTGCAGTCGCGTGAGGCGGCGCTGCTGGCGGCGCAGCGCGAGCTGGTATCTCAGGGCAGCGCGCTGAACGCGCTCGCCTTCATCCTGGCGCAGGCGGGGATTCTGGGTACCATCGCGCTTGGTTTTTTTGGAGCCCCTGTGGCGGCCATCGCCGCCGTGCTGGTGCTCATCACCGCATTCGAGGCTGTGCTTGGCCTGCCTCGAGCCGGGTTGCTGTTCGGCCAGGCCAAGGCGGCGGCGGCGCGTGTGGTGCAGGCGGCGGAGGCCAAACCTGCCGTGCCGGACCCTGCCATGCCCGCGCCAATGCCGGCGCGCAATTCCATCGCCTTCGAGCATGTTGCCTTCCGTTACGCGCCGGACCGGCCTTACGTGTTCGAAAACCTCTCTTTGCAATTGCCGAAAGGCTCGCGCACCGCGATCCTCGGGCCTTCAGGCGCGGGAAAATCCACCATAGCGTCGTTGCTGCTGAAGCTTGCCGCGCCAGAGAGCGGGCAGATACGGCTGGGCGGCACGGATATAAGCCAGCTCCACGCCGCCGAGCTGCGTCACCGCATCGCGTATCTGGGGCAGACGACACATCTCTTCGCCGACAGCATCCGCAACAATCTGCTGCTGGGCGATCCGAAAGCTGATGACGAGCGGCTATGGGCGGCGCTGGAAGCCGCGCAGGTGGCGGATGTGGTGCGCGCCCTGCCGGAAGGGCTGGATGGCTGGCTCGGCGAGGGCGGCGCCACGCTCTCAGGCGGGCAGGGGCGGCGCTTGGCGCTGGCCCGCACGCTGCTGATGGACGCGCCGATCCTGTTGCTGGACGAGCCTTGCGCCGGGCTGGATGCCGCGACAGAGCAAGAGTTCTTTCGCGTGCTGAACAATGCCGTCGCGGGGCGGACGGTGCTGCTGATCTTGCATCGCCTTACAGGAGCGGAACAACTGGACCGGATCTGGCGGCTGACCGGCGGGATGCTGGTTTCCGCCGCGGGGTAGGGCCTAAGCTGGCACTGTGGACCGTACATAGGCCAGCAAGCCGAGGTCCAGCGTGAGTACCGCCGGTATGGTGGCGAACATGCCGGAACTGGCGGCGTTATGAAATTTCAGATCCAGCGCCAGAAAAAGGATCGTGATGGCAAGCGTGACGCAGGCCAGGCCGAGAGCGCGGTGGCCATACGGGTCCGTCATCTCACGATGGCCGTAGATTGCCGCCTGGCCGTTCACCGCATGGTTGGTCAGGATCATCGCGAACAGCCCTTCCACCAGCATCACCGCCGGTTCAAGCTTTGTCGGCCAGGTGAGGGTGGGGTTGTATTGGTGCAGGAACAATAGAAAATCATAGGAGAAATGGAACAGCATCGGCACAATGAGGGCGAGCGCCATCATCCTGTAATCGGTGCCGCGATAGTCGCGCCAAGCCAGCGCCATGAATGAGCCCATGGTGAAGCCGTCAATCGCGTGCATGGGAACGGCGGTGACGGCGCGAACAAGCCAGACGCCGAATCCACCACCAAAGACAGCGATCTTGTTTTCAAACACCGCGAAGCCTAGCGAGGCGCCGACTGCGAGCAGGATGGCGATGCCAGGGCCGGTCTCATCCAGCTCCCGCTTGCCGAATTTATTGACGGCGGCGAACTTCACCAGCTCCTCGGGAATGGCGGCGATGAACATGGCCTGCAGAAACGCATGTGTGAGGGGAGAAAACTCCTTTAGCGGGATCAGACCCTCGGCAAGCTCAAACACCAAGGCAAGCAGAGCGAAACGCCCGCCGAGCTTGAACAGTCGCTTGCGTGCCGCCTTGGGCAGGCGGAGATTTACCTTGACCGAGGCGTATTCCCACATGAACAGCGCAGGCAGGGCGGCAATGAAGATGCTCAGCATAGGCGTTCCTGGTCCGGCCGGAGGGGCATAGCTCTATGTTGTTTATGTGGAATTAATACGATTTGACAGGCAAGGCCGGATCATTTTTCCTTGAAGCGGGAGAAAAAATTCATATAATGTCTGGTGCTGGGATGCCTCAGGAGAGGGTTCCGGTGCTCATTCGGCCCGCCATGATGGGGGCTGGGGAGCAGGCTTAAAATACCTTGCTTTTCAGGAGGTTATACTATGACTTACGATTTCGCGCCCTTATTCCGTACCGCGATCGGGTTTGATCGCTTGGCCCGTCTGGCCGACGCTGCGCCCCAGGATGTGGCGGGGTATCCGCCCTATAACATTGAGAAAAACGCCGAAGATTCCTATCGCGTGACGCTCGCGGTGGCGGGGTTCGCTGCTGATGATATCGAACTGACCGTGAAGGACAATGCGCTGCTCATTTCCGGCAAGGTGGCCGGTGAGGAAGGGCAGCAGCATGAGTACCTGCATCGTGGCATCGCGGCACGGGCGTTCTCTCGCCGCTTCGTGCTGGCCGACCATATGGTGGTGGAAGGTGCCGAACTGCGTAACGGCTTGCTGCATGTGTTGATCCGCCGTGTGGTGCCGGAATCCGCTAAGCCGCGACGCATTGCCATCAACACCGTGGCGGCGAACACAACGCTGCCGGAACTGACACAGGCGGCGTAACGCGGGAAGGGGGCTTCGGCCCCCTTCCTTTTTATCCAGGTGGCGCCATCAATAAATCCGTGCCTATGAAGGTGGGGATGCTGAGTAGCACAGCGCCGTGATGCTTCACTGTAAG
>JAQUAC010000237.1:3575-4376 GCA_028687415.1 Acidocella sp.
ACTGTAAGCGCCGGGCCGGGCGTGAGCGCCTTGAAATAGGGTGAGAAGGCAGCTGCATTTCCGAGCACCAGCACGGTCTTGCCTATGAGCGAGGCAAGCGGCGTGGAAAACGCAAATTCATGTGGTTCCGGCCCGAATACCGTGACCGGAATGGTCTTGTTCGCGCGCAGAAGGGCGTAGCCGATCTTTCCGGCATCGAACCAGCGCTGTGCGGCGATGGCGTCCACGCCGGGCGGTATTTGCGGGGTAATGGAAGTCCAGTCCACGGCCTGCAGCATGGGCGATTTGCCGGGGTGGAAGGCAGTGTCCAAAGCGGGGACAATGGCGAAGCTGGTTTCGGCGGCGATGAACAAGGCGGCACCCGCGAGCAGGGCAGCCGAGGCGGCCGCCACAGCGTTGCGCAAGCGCGGGGCAAATCCCTGCGCCCAATTCCCGAGCAGCGGAAACAGCATGAGATAGCCCGGTGTGGCCCAGTGATACAAAATATGCGTGGATGACCACAGCCCGATGATCGCGAACAGCGTCACTGGAATCACCGAGGCCCAGGCCAGCAGCCAGCCCCGCCGCTCAGCCGGACCATGGCGGAATGCGCCCAGCATTAGCCCCATCATCGGCAGCCAGAGCCAGGGGAGCAAGAACAGCGCCTCGCCGCCCCAGATGCTGAACGGCATGAAGGGGCGTAGGCGCAGCCCGGTGGCGCGTCCGCCCTGGTAGTGGAAGCTCGCCCAGCCATGAGTGGCGTTCCAGTACAGCACGGGGGTGAAGAGCAGGGCGGCCATCGCCACGGCGAGCCATGGGCCG
>JAQUAC010000238.1 GCA_028687415.1 Acidocella sp.
GCGTCGCGCACCGCGCGGCCCCATACGCAGAGCCAGTAGCTGCCGTGCTGCCGTGAGCGCAGCAGCATACGCCAGCATAGACCCAGCCCGAGCACGATACCGATCTGGGCCAATAAATAGGCGCCAAAGCCATACGCGCTCACCGAGGTGATCGCGCGCAGCACATCCGCCGCGCCGAAATAGATCACCAGCGCGGTAATGAGGGCGATGCCCGCGAGTGCGAACACCGCGGGCAGGATCTTGATATGTTGGCTCAATTTTTCTTCGGCCTGATGAATAGCCGCGCGAGGCGGGCAAGGAAGGGCGTGGTGGTTGGTCGTATCAGGCGGGGATCATAGCCCTCCATGCGGAGTTTGTCTTGTACCAGGCAAATATCGATGAGCTTGGCCGGGTCCATTTCATCGCTGATCGCCTGCGAGCCGTTCATGGTGAAGTTGGCGTCCGCCCCCTCCAGCCCGTCGACATCCTTGGCGATGCCGATGCGCTCCCATATGAGATAAGCGTACACGGCGGCCACCTTGGCCTCGAAGAACGGGCGCTTCCAGAGCGGCATGGTGGCGCGCTTCCAGGCGATGAAATTGGTGAAGAACAGGATGTGCCGCGCCTCCTCCTGCATCACCGGCTCGAAGGTTTCGACCAGATCAGCCGGGAAAAACCCGGAGCGCCGCGCCAGCTCGAACAGCCCGTAAGCGAAAAAGCTATCGATGCACTCGGAGTAGCCCGTGACCAGAAAGCCCCATTCCGCGTCGTTGGGCAGCACGTACTCGGCGTCCGGCTGCACCGGAATGTCATAAGCGGCGACGAGCCGCGCCAGCACATCGCGATGGCGCCGCTCCTCGCCGGCCATGTGGATCAACGCGTCGCGCAGCTCCTTCTGGGGCACGGTCTGGGCATAGAAGGCAATGCGCGCGCCCGCCTTGTTCTCGGTCTGCACCGCAATGTCCCATATCGGCAGCGAGGTGATGCGCTTCAGCGTCTCGGGGTCGAGCTTCGGCCAGTCCAGCACGGCGGGTTTGTAGGGGTTATACGTGGCGCTCAGAAGCTGCGTGAACATCTCATAATGCGCCTGGCCGCCGGGCTTAATCGGGCCTGGCGTAGAAAAGGTCCAGTGTCTGGCATTGAAGTCGGCGGTCTCTAATGTGGTCTCGTCCATATTTAGTCCTCACGGTTGCGCCAAAGGCTGCAATGCGTTCTACAGGCGCTCAGCCCGGCGCTGGTATATGGCGTGGGCAAGCCGTTGCAAACCTTGAGAGGGCTTAAGATTTTGGCGCAGGGCGATCTTGTACTGGTAACTGGGGCGACGGGCTTTGTCGGCGCGGCGGTGGCACGCGCGCTGCGCGATGCCGGCTTCACGGTCCGCGTTACGGCGCGGGCTGGCAGCAACACCCGGAATCTCGCGGAGCTGGGCGCGGAAATCGTGCCGCTGGACCTCAGCGAGCCAGGTGGCTTCGCCCCTGCCCTGGCCGGCTGCCGGTATCTTTTTCATGTTGCCGCCGATTACCGGCTCTGGGTGCCGGACGTGGCAGCAATGCGCCATGTGAATATCGAGGGCACGGTGGCACTGCTGCGCGCCGCCGCCGCCGCCGGTGTGGAACGGTCTGTCTACACCAGCTCCGTGGCGGCTCTGGGGCTGACCGCCGACGGCAGCCCGGCCACCGAGGCAACCCCGGTAAAGCCCGCGCACCATGTCGGCGCATACAAGAAGAGCAAGTTCGACGCCGAGCAGACGGTGCGCTCCCTGGCCAAGTCGGGGCAGAATATCGTCATCGTCAACCCCTCCACCCCGGTGGGGCCAGGGGATGTGAAGCCAACCCCGACCGGGCGGATGATCCTGGACGCGGCGCGCGGCAAAATGCCCGCCTATGTCGATACCGGCCTCAACATCGTGCATGTGGACGACGTGGCCCAAGGCCATTTGCTGGCGCTGGAAAAAGGCGTATCCGGCAAGGCCTATATTCTGGGCGGCGAGAACATGATGCTGCACGAGTTGCTGGCGCTGATCGCCGCCGAGACCGGCAGGCGCGCTCCCAGCATCCACCTGCCGATCACGCCGCTGATCCCCATCGCCTGGGTAATGGAGCGCATCGCCGAGATCACCGGCAAAACTCCGCTAATGACACCCGATGTGCTTGCCATGGCCCGCAAGCGGATGTTCTTCTCTTCCGCCAAGGCCAAGCGGGAGCTGGGCTACGCCCCCCGCCCCGCCGCCCTTGCCGTGCACGATGCCCTGGCTTGGTTCCGCAAGGAAGGAATGCTTGCATGATCGTCGCTCTCGCCCTTCTCATCTGGCTGTATCTGTTCTGCCTGCATGGCCAGTTCTGGAATTCCGGGCCTGAGCTGCTTCCCGCGGTGCCGCTCAACTTTCCGGATGTGGACATCATCATCCCCGCGCGGGACGAGGCGGAGACCATCGGCCCGGTCATCGCTTCACTGGTGAACCAGGATTATGCCGGGAATTTCCGCGTCATACTGGTGGACGACAACTCCACAGACGGCACGGCGGAGAAGGCCGGCACGCATCCACGCCTCACCATCCTCACCGGCAAGCCAAAGGCTCAAGGGTGGTCCGGCAAGCTCTGGGCGCTCTCCCAGGGTGTGGCGGCCAGCACCGCGCCCATCCTGCTCTTCGCGGACGCGGATATCACGCATGACCCACGCCATCTCTCCACCCTGGTCTCGCGGCTGGAGGCGCCGCGCGTGGAGATGGTCTCCGAGATGGTGCGGTTGAACTGCGAATCCTGGCCGGAGAAATTCCTGATCCCCGCCTTTATCTACTTCTTCCAGATGCTCTACCCCTTTGCCCGTGTGAACGACCCGCTCTCCTCGGTGGCGGCGGCGGCTGGCGGCACGGTGCTGATCCGGCGCGAGGCGCTGGAGCGCATCGGCGGGCTGGAGGCGATTAAGGGCGCGCTGATTGACGACGTCTCCCTGGCGCGGAAGGTGAAGAAGCACGGGCCGATCTATCTCGGCCATTCCGGGCTGGCCACCTCCATCCGCCCCTATCCGCATGCGCGCGATATCTGGAACATGATCACCCGCACCGCCTTCACCCAGCTCAATTACTCGGCGGTCGTCCTGGCCGTGACGATTCTGGGCCTGGCACTGGTCTGGCTGGTGGCGCCGTTCGAGGTGGTGTTCGGCCATGGCTGGCGTTTCTTCGCCGGGCTCGCCGCCTTCTGGCTTGCCGTGGTCAGCTACTTCCCCACGCTGACGCGCTACCGGGTGCCGAAATATTTTGCCCTCGCACTGCCGCTGATCGCGCTATTCTACATGGCCGCGACTGTCGCCTCCGCCGTGAATTACTGGCGCGGCACCGGCGCGCAATGGAAGAGCCGCGCCTATGGGGGAGATGCTTCGTGATCGCCAATGACAACGCCATAACCCCACCCAAGCCCGTGCCGGGTGTGGAAGCATGGTCCGGCAAGGACAAGGCCGACGAGAACTTCCCCGTCGGCTCCTTCCTCATCGCCAAGCCCCTGCGCGCGCATGTGCATGCCTATTACACCTTCGCCCGCAACGCTGACGACATCGCCGACAGCCCCACCCTCTCCCCGGCGGAGAAAATCGCCCGGCTGAACACAATGGAGGCGGTGCTGACCGGAGCGCAGGCCGAGGGCGCGCCGAGCGCCGAGCGGCTGCGTGCCTCCTTCGCGGAATCGGGCGTGCCGGATGCGCATGCGCGCGAGCTGCTCATCGCCTTCCGGCGCGACGCGGTGAAGAACCGCTACGCCAACTGGGCCGAGCTGATGGATTACTGCCGCTATTCCGCCGCTCCGGTGGGGCGCTACCTGCTGGATCTGCACGGCGAGAGCCCGACCACCTGGCCGGCATCGGACGCGCTTTGCGCCATCCTGCAAGTGCTGAACCATTTGCAGGATTGCGCCAAGGATTTGCGTGCCCTGGACCGCTGCTACACTCCGCAGGACTGGCTGGCCGAGGCCGGGCTGGCGACCGACGATCTCGCCCGCTCCGAAACCACGCCCGCCCTGCGCGGCGTGCTCGACAAGGCACTGGCGGCGACTGATACGCTGAACGCCCTGGCGGCGACGCTGCCCGGGCAGATCAAATCCCGCCGCCTGCGCATTGAGACCGCGATTATCGTCTCCCTCGCGCACCGGCTCACCACCCACCTGAAAAGCGGCGACCCGCTGGCTACACGGGTGAAGCTGACGAAATTCGATTTTCTGGCCGCCACACTGGCCGGGCTGAGGTACGCCGCGTGACTCCCGAAGATACCGCCTATGTCACCGCGCTGGTGAAGCGCTCCGGCTCGTCCTTCTACCACGGCATGAAGATCCTGCCTGCGCCGCGGCGCGATGCGATGTACGCCATCTATGCCTTCTGCCGCGTGGTGGACGACATC
>JAQUAC010000239.1 GCA_028687415.1 Acidocella sp.
AAGCCGATGAGATCATCAAGATGCGCGAGCGCCTCAACCGCATCATCGCGGCCGAAACGGGCCAGACCTACGACAAGGTGAAGCGCGACACCGACCGTAATTACTGGATGAACGCCGAAGAGGCGATCACCTACGGCATGGTGAGCCGCGTCATCACCAGCATTCGCGACCTCTAATCACGAGCAGCCGGGCGCGTTACGGAAAGTTCCGCCACATCCGCACAATCTCCAGGGGTAACCCGCCGAGCGGATGGGTAAACAGCGCCCGGCCCGTTTCCACAAAACCGCAACGTGCATAAAAGGGGGCGGCGTTCAGCGTCGCCTCCAGCCGTACGCCTGCTGCCGTCCAGGCTTCAGCCACGCCAATTTCCAATAAGCACCGCCCAAGCCCCCGGCCCGCCGCCTCAGGCCGCACGAATAACCGTGTAATCTCGCCCGGCCTGGTATCCACGAAGCCGAGCCTCGCGCCGCTTCGCTCGGCCACGCGCACACGCCCGCCAGCGATCACCTGCTCATAATGCGCGGCATCCCGCCCATCCATCCATCGGGCGAGCTGCTCCGGCGCGTAATACCCCACCGCCTGCGCCCGCACCGCTGTCGCCGTGATGTTGTACAGCACCTGCCCCTCGCCGGGGCGCGCCGGGCGGATCAGCAGCTCAGTCTCCCAGTTCGACGATCTTAATCCGCTTGCCCTTGGCGGAGAGAGCGATCTCCCCGCGGATCAGCCGCAGCGCGTCCTCCCCGAACATCTCGCGCCGCCAGCCTTCCAGAATCGGGTTGGGGGCGGTCTCATCCAGCGCCAGCGCCTCGATCTCGTCGCCGCCGGCCACCAGCCGCGCGGCCACGTTGTTCTGCTCGGCCGCCGCGTTCAGCAGCACTTTCAGCAACGCCACCAGCGCCGGGGAGGCGCGGGGCGCATCGCGCGGGCGCTCCACGCGCGGCAGGTCGCCCTCTGGCAGGCTTTTTGCCCCGGCAATCGCCGCCAGCAGGGAAATGCCCGACTTGCCATTGGCGAATCCGGCGGAAATCCCGCGCGCGCGGGTCAGCGCCTCGGCGCTCTCCGGCGCCAGCGCCGCGATCTCGGGGATCTGCTCATCCTTCACCAGCCGCTGGCGGGGAATATTGATACGCTGCGCCTCGCGCTCGCGCCAAGCGGCAATGGCCTGCACCAGGGCCAGCTGGCGCCGATTGCTGGTGCGCAGCTTCAGCCGTTCCCAGGCCCGCGCCGGGTCCACCCGGTAGGTGTTCGGGTCGGCCAGGGCCGCCATCTCCTGCCCCACCCATTCCATCCGCCCATCCACGGTCAGCCGCGCGATGAGCTTTTCATAAACGTCACGCAGATGCGTCACATCCGCCGCCGCGTAATCAATCTGCGCCTTGGAGAGCGGACGCGCCGACCAATCTGAAAAGCGGAAGGTCTTGTCGATATGCCCGCCAGTCAGCGACTGCACGAGCGAGTCATACCCCACCTGATCACCGAACCCGGCCACCATCGCCGCCACCTGGGTGTCAAAGATGCGCTCCGGCACCGCCCCGAACAGCAGCAGAAAAATTTCAATGTCCTGGCGGCAGGCGTGGAACACCTTCACCACATCCGGCTTGGCCAGCAACGCGCCCAGCGGGGCCATATCTATCCCCGGCGCCTGCGCGTCCACCACCGCCACGTCCTGCGTGCCGGCGAGCTGCACCAAGCACAGCTCAGGGTAATAGGTCTTCTCCCGCATGAATTCGGTGTCGACGGTGACAAATTCTTCGCCCCCCAGGCGTTCGCACAGGGCAGCCAGGGCTTCGGTGGTGGTAATGAATTGGGTCGGTGTTTCGCTCATATTCATTCCTTACGCCGCTGCCCGCTTGACAGGAAAGGGGGCAAGGTTTCTTTCCGCCGCATGGAACATTTTCATGCTTACCGCACCCATAACTGCGCCGCGCTCCGCAGCGCGAATATCGGCCAAACCGCCCGGCTCTCCGGCTGGGTCCACGCCAAGCGCGACCATGGCGGTCTGCTCTTCATCGATCTGCGGGACCATTTCGGCCTGACGCAATGCGTCTTCGCCTCTGACACCCCGGCTTTCACCGCGGCTGACGCCGTGCGCGTCGAGTCGGTCATCACCGTTACCGGCACGGTGGTCGAGCGCGCGCCTGGCACGCAGAACTCCAAGCTGCCCACCGGCGAAATTGAGCTGCGCGTTGAAACCCTTGAGGTCCAGGGCACCGCCGATGTCCTGCCCATCCAGGTGGCGGGCAACGAGAACTACCCGGACGAGCTGCGCCTGAAATACCGCTTCCTCGATCTGCGCCGCGAGCAGGTGCACAAGAACATCATGCTGCGCGCTGGCGTCATCGCCTCCTTCCGCCGCCGCATGATCGAGGCCAATTTCACCGAGTTCCAGACGCCCATCCTCACCGCCTCCAGCCCCGAGGGCGCGCGGGACTTCCTCGTCCCCGCCCGCAACCACCCGGGCAAGTTCTACGCCCTGCCGCAGGCCCCGCAGCAGTTCAAGCAGCTGCTCATGGTCGCCGGGTTCGACCGCTACTTCCAGATCGCCCCCTGCTTCCGCGACGAGTCCTCCCGCGCCGACCGCTCCCCGGGCGAGTTCTACCAGCTGGATTTCGAGATGAGCTTTGTCACGCAGGAGGACGTGTTCAATACAATTGAACCCATTCTCGCGGGCGTCTTCGAGGAGTTCGCCAATGGGCGCGAGATCGGCAAACCGCCCTTCGTGCGCATCCCGTATGACGAGTCCTTGCTGAAATACGGCTCCGACAAGCCGGATCTGCGCAACCCCATCATCATCTCCGACGTCACGGAAGCCTTCCGCGGCTCCAGCTTCGGGCTGTTCGCCAAAATCATTGAGGGCGGCGGCATCGTCCGCGCCATCCCGGCACCGGGCGCGGGCGGCAACCCACGCTCGTTCTTCGACAAACTTAACGAATGGGCGCGTTCGGAAGGCGCTGGCGGCCTCGGCTACATCACCTTCTCCGAAGCCGGCCCCCAAGGGCCGATCGCCAAGAACCTCTCGCCCGAACGCGCCGAGGCCATCCGCGCCGCATGCGGGCTGAAGGCGGGCGACGCCGTGTTCTTCGCCGCCGGCAAGGAGCTGGACGCCGCCAAGTTCGCGGGCGCCGTGCGCACCAAGCTCGGCAACGATCTTGGCCTCATCAAGGCCGGCGAGTTCAAGTTCTGCTGGATCGTCGACTTCCCGATGTACGAGTACGACGAGGAGCTGAAGCAGATCGTCTTCAGCCACAACCCGTTCTCCATGCCGCAAGGCGGGCTGGAAGCCCTGGAAACCCAGGACCCGCTCACCATCAAAGCCTTCCAGTACGACATCGTCTGCAACGGCATTGAGCTGTCCTCCGGCGCCATCCGTAACCACCGCCCGGACATCATGCTGAAAGCCTTCGAGATCGCCGGTTACGGCCCAGAGGAAGTGGAAGCCCGTTTCGGCGGCATGCTCAACGCTTTCCGCTACGGCGCTCCGCCGCATGGCGGTTCGGCACCGGGCATCGACCGCATCGTCATGCTGCTGGCCGACGAGCCGAACATCCGCGAGGTCATTGCCTTCCCGCTCAACCAGCAGGGCGAAGATCTGATGATGGGCGCCCCGGCACCCATCCCCGCCGCGCGGCTGAAAGAACTCTCCCTGGCGCTAGCTCTGCCGCCGAAAGTGGTGAAGGTTTAAACCCTCCGGGGAGCCCAGCTCCCCGCCCCCACCGGGGCCATAAACTACGGATACGGAATGTTTTTTCTACAAATTCCGCCAAGCGGGGCCATACCATTCCCCGCTTGCGCGGCCCTGCGAGTGGCGCTCCTGACACAAGCCGCTTAATAAGCTCTTCCTGTCACGGAAGCTTCACGCTACCGTCATCGTAGTGTCACAGAACGCGCCTAAGGAAGCGCTCATGGAAATAGCGAGTCATAAAATGTCCTCCGATACGGCCCTACCCGCATCCCTGCAGCAGGGTCCGTCTGGCCATGCCCCCCGCGTCTCCATCCGGAACCTGAATTTCTACTACGGCGAGACGCACGCGCTGAAGAACGTGTCCATCGACTTCCCAGACCGCCAGACCACGGCCATGATCGGCCCGTCCGGCTGCGGCAAGTCCACGCTCCTGCGCGTTCTCAACCGCATGTACGACCTCTACCCCGGCCAGCGCGCCGAGGGCGAGGTACTCATCGGCGGGGAAAACATCATCGCCCCCGGCCAGAATCTGAACCAGCTGCGCCGCCGTATCGGCATGGTGTTCCAGAAACCCACCCCCTTCCCCAAATCCATCTACGAGAACGTGCTCTTCGGCGTGCGCCTGCACGAGAAGCTCTCCAAGGCCGAGCTGGATGAGCGCGTGGAATGGGCACTCA
>JAQUAC010000012.1 GCA_028687415.1 Acidocella sp.
ACTGCTCGAAGGTCTCGGGATCCATGAGCACGAGGTTGTCACCGTCAGTGTAGGAGTAGGTGTACTCCCGGTCCTCGGTGGTCAGGCGTTCCACGGTGTCGGCGGTGCGCCAGCGCTCATTGGTCTTGTTGCCGGTTTTCAGGTTGCGCATTTCCACCTGGATGAAGGCGCCGCCTTTACCCGGGGTGATGATCTGCTGCTTCAGCACGGTCCAGCGGTTGCCTTCGTGTTCGATGACCTGACCGGCGCGGATGAGGTTAGCCTGCTGTTTCATGGTTCTGCCTGCGGATAAAAAACTTGAATGATCGTAGGGCGGGGGCTTACGCCGCCGCGCCTCTTTCGGCAAGCCACCCCATGGTTTCTGGCGGATTCTCTCAGCCGCCACGCGGGTAATTGTTACTGGGATAAAATTTTTTCCGGCGTTTTGCCGGTCCGATTAACGGGCGGTTCAGCCTCGGGTTCCTAGAATTAGACAAATCCCAGTCGTGCAAGGGTCGCAAAAGCCGCCCGCCCCAAGGACCCGTGACATGAACACGCACATCCCCGGCCGCGTTTCCCTGCTTGCCCTGCCGGCGGCGCTCTCTTTGGCCGCCCCGGCGCTAGGGCAAGGGGTTATTGGTGCCAGCCAGACCAATGGGGTTAATCTCGCCTCATACGATCCCGGCCCGGTGAGCATTGTCTCCGGGGTCAGCATAACCTCCACGGGCTGGGCGGCGGTGTGGGGGGAACAGGTGGCGCAGCTCGCCAATGCCGGTGTGGTGCGGGACGATAACGGTGCCGGCATTTATCTTGGCGCTGGCGGTGGCGTTACCAATACCGGGATTGTCAGCGGGGTGGACGCCATTCACCTCAACGGCGCGGGCAGTGTGGCCAATAGCGGCGTCATTGGCGCCACCGGCTATGGCGTACTGGTGAATAACGGCGCCGGGAGCGTGACCAATACCGGCCAGATTGCCGCGGGGTTTGACGGTGTCAGCCTTAATCATGGCGGGCAGGTGGATAATTCCGGCTCCATTTTCGGCGGGCATATCGGCATCTATGCCGGCAATGGCGCGGGCAGCATCAGCAATAGCGGCGTCATCTCCGCCCGCTCGGGCGATGCGGTCTCGCTCTATGCCGGTGGCAATCTTACCAACACCGTCAGCGGGCGGCTGCTGGGCGGGTATTCCGGTGTTTATGCCGGGGGCAGTGGCTCGGTGATCCAGAATGCCGGCAATATCAGCGCGGCGGAATTCGGCGTGTATCTCACCGGCGCGTCCTCGGTCAGCAATAGCGGCACCATCGCCAGCGGGGTGGTGGGGGTTATCGGCACTGGCAGCGGCGCGGTGGTGGAGAATACCGGGGTTATCAGCGGGGGGAATACCGGCGTGAAGCTCGCTGGCAACGCCGAGCTGACCAACTCCGGCACCATTACCGGCGGCGTTACCGGGGTGCGGATCGGCAATAACGGCACGCTCACCAATCTGGCGGGCGGGCTGATCCAGGGCGGCGCGGTGGGGCTGCAGGCCGGCACGGGCGATGTCATTTTCAACGCCGGCACCATCCTGGACAATACCCAGGCCGGGGCGGTGCTCGGGCGTGGGGATGTGCTGGTGAATACAGGCAGTATCGGCGGCGTGACCGGCATTCTCACCGATGGCGCGGTCAGCATCGTTAACACCGGCACCATTACCGCCACTGGCGGGGGCGATGCCATCAGCTTCAATAGCGGCGTTAGCACGCTCACCTTGGGCACGGGGTCGGTCATCAGTGGAGACATCGCCGGCAACGGCACCGCCAGTCAAATCAACCTGACCGGCACCGGCATGCTGGACAATGACATCACCGGCTTCAACGCAGGCGGGGCGCTGAGCGTGGCCTCCGGCGCAAGCTGGGTGGGCGGCGGCACTTGGACCATCGCGCAGGTGACCAATAGTGGCACCTTCACGCCGGGGCTGCTGAGCGCGCCGCTGACCATCAACGGCAATTTTACCCAGACCAATGGCGGCACCCTGCGCGTTGCCGTCACCCCCGCAGGTATTGCGCCCTTCACCGTGAACGGCACGGTGCGGCTGGCGGGCACGCTGGTCTATGTGCTGGCGCCAGGCAGTTACTCCCCGGCCACGGAGAGCTTTCTGACCGCCAGCGGCGGCGTGACCGGCGGGTTCACCACCGTCAGCGGCGACGGCCAAGCGCCGCAGATACAGCCGCAGACGCCACCAAAGTCCCAGCCGCAAGTGCCGGTACAATCGCAGACGGGCACGCAGCCCGTGGTAACCATTGCGAGCAGCGCAGCGGCCCCGGCGCTTGTCATCACCCAAAGCTTCACGGTCGCCCCGGCCGATGCCACGCTGGTGCCGAATATGAGCCAAGCCATGGCGCTGGGGGCGCAGACGGGCAGCTTGGCGCTGCTCGACCATGCCGCCACCGGTAGTCAGGCGGCTTGCCAATCCCCGGTGGCGCACAGCCCGGACGCCACGGCGAACGCCGCAGCCGCCCTGGCCAGCGGGTTCTGTGCCGTAGGGGGCTGGGTGCAGGCTTCGGGTGCCGCCATCTCGGCGGATGGCGCTTATAATCTGCGCGGCGGCGGATTTCTGGGTGGTGTAGACAGACCTGTCTACACAGGCGGGCGGCTCGGCGTTGCCGCTGGGTATGACACCATGAACATGAAGGACAAATCCGGCAGCCGGGCGGAGATGGATACGGTGCGGATCGGCCTGTATGCCAGCCAGCCCATCGGGCGAGTGATGCTCAGCGCCGATGTGATGGACAGCATCGCCAGCACTAACAGCACGCGCCAGACCGGGGCTGGCGGGGCCATAGCCAAGGGCAACGCCAATATCATCTCCGGCGCGGTGCAGGTGGCCTCCACGCTCAGCTTCCAGGGTGCCAGCATCACTCCGGCTTTTGGTATTATCGTCGACTCGGTGAACATGGGCAGCCTCTCCGAGACCGCCTCCACCCAGGCTTTCGCCGTGAACGCGGGGGGCTCGGGCGGGGTGACCGTGGCGCCGTATCTGCGGCTGAGCGTGGCGAAGACCTTCATCACGGCCAGCAGCCTTGCCATTACCCCGGCGGTCAGCCTGGGGGTTACCGACAGCCTGAGCAACCCCGGCAACAGGGTCACGCTTACGGCGCAGGATGGCACGAGCTTCATCGTCTCCCCGCATCATCTGGCGCCGCTCTCCGGCCAAGTGGCCGCGAACCTCGTCATCAGCCGGGGCAGCTGGTCCTTCGCCGTCGGGTACAGCGCCAATCTGGCGGGCAACTGGACGGCTCAGGCGGTGCAGGCAGGGGTGGCGGCGCGGTTCTAAAGCGGGATTTTGCCCAGCCCGCCGGGGCGGTCGAGTATGTAGGTGGGCAAAGCGGTGCCGCTGATTTTGCCGCGCAGATTGCGCAGAATTTCCCGCCCGCGCTCGGGCTCCACATGGAAGCGCGCCGTGCCGGGGGCGGGGTCCAGCTGGTGCAGGTAATAGGGTTTTATCCGGGCGCGGAGCATGGCGCGGAAGAGGTCGCCCAGGGCGGCCTCATTGTCATTTACATTGGCCAGCAGCACGGTTTGCCCGAGCAGCGGAATGCCCAGCCGGGCCAGGGCGCGGCAGGCGGATTCGGTGGCGGGGGTGATCTCCCGCGCGTGGTTGGCGTGGATGGCGAGGTAGAGCGGCTTGTCGATATCCAGTGCCGCCAGCAATTCCGGGGTGATGAGCGCCGGGTCCGCCACCGGCACGCGGCTATGGATGCGCAGCAGCTCCACATGCGGAATCGCCTGCACCCGGCGCAGAATCTCGCCCAGGCGGCGGGGTGAGAGGATCAGCGGGTCGCCGCCGGTGAGGATGACCTCGCGGATGCCCGGATGCGCGGCGATGTAAGCGTAGGCCCCCTCCAGCTCGGCTTGGGAGAGGATGCCGCCATCCGGCCCCACCTGCTCCCGCCGGAAGCAGAAGCGGCAATAGACCGGGCAAGCCAGCAGCGGCTTCAGCAGCGCGCGGTCCGGGTAGCGGTGGACGATGCCGGGCACGGGAGAGAGGGCTTCGTCAGCGATGGGGTCGGCGCTCTCATGCGGCGCGGTGATGAGCTCCGCCGCATCGGGGATGAATTGCAGGCCGATCGGGTCGTCCGGTGTTTCGATGAGCGTGGCCAAAGCGGGGGGCACGGAAACGGCGTAGCGCGCGGCCACCGCCTCGGCGGCGTCGCGTTGTTCGGCGGGTAGAAGCCCGGCCTCGATCAGTTCTTCCACACGGCGCAGCGTGCGGGGCTTATGTGAAATACCATCCGGCATCGGGGTCGTGTATCCTGCCCGCCATGCGCTCTCAACCCTGGCAGACTTTGCCCGACCGTTTTCCGCTCCTGCTCCGCCGCCAGAGGCTTGCCGCCGCTGTCCGCGCCTTCTTCGCCGCGCGCGGCTATACGGAGGTGGAGACCCCCTATGCCGTGGCGGCGCCAGGCGAGGAAGTACATCTGCGTGCCATTCCGGCGGGGGAAAAATGGCTGAATACCAGCCCGGAATTTGCCATGAAGAAGCTGCTGGCGGGCGGGGCCGGGCCGATCTTTCAGCTTGCCCGGGTGTGGCGGGACGAGCCGTGGAGCGACACCCACGCGCCGGAGTTCACCATGCTGGAATGGTACTCGCTGGGGGCGGACATGCGGGCGCTGATGGACGAGACCGTCGCGCTCCTGCGCGCCACGCTGCCGCCGGAGGTGACGTGCAGGGGTATCACCACGCGGCTGGATGAGCCTGAATTTTTGACCGTGGCGGAGGCGTTCCAGCTTTATGTGGGAGTGGATGTGCTGGCCACCGCCGATGACGCCTCCGCTTTGGCGGCGCAGGCCGGGGCAAAATTGCGGGAGGGCGAGGACTGGGAGGATTTGTTCTTCCGCCTGCTGCTGGAGCGGATTGAGCCGCATCTGGGCCGGGAACGCCCGACATTTCTCACCCATTGGCCCGCTGCCCAGGCGGCGCTGGCGCGGCGGGCGCCGGAAGACCCGCGCGTGGCCGAGCGCTTCGAGCTTTACGTGTGCGGCATAGAGCTGGCCAACGCCTTTGTGGAACTCACTGACGCTGATGAGCAGCGGGAGCGCTTTACCGTGGAGCGCGCGCGGCGGCATGCACTCTACGGCCCGGATTGGGAGATGGATGAGGATTTCCTTGCCGCGGTGGCGCAATTGCCTGCCTGCTCGGGCATCGCGCTGGGGTTTGACCGGTTGGCCATGCTCGCCACCGGGGCGCGGTGCATCGCGGATGTGTCATGGTTACCGGACTGATATTTTTTTAATCCGCATGCTACATGGGGATTATCAGGAGAGAGCCGGAATGCGCCGTGTTATCAGTCTTGTCCTTCCCCTTATTGCCCTGGCTGGATGCGCTCGGGGGCCAAGCCTGCAATCGCGCATGGCGTCTTACATAGGCGCGCCGGAAGCGGTTCTGGTGCAGAGTCTGGGCGTGCCAGACAAGCAAATTACCGTGAATGGGGTGACCTACCTGGCCTATATTCGGCGGCATGAGCAGGTAGACCCGGATAATTACGCCTGGGGCGGCCCGTATGGTCCATGGGCAGGGCCGTATTGGGGGCCGTATTATGGTGGTGGGGGCTTCCCGCGCAATGTGCAGGTGTGGTCCTGCGAGACCACGTTCATGGTGAAGGACGGAAAGGTGTTCAACGTGGCGCTACGGGGCAACGATTGCAGCTGAAGCGCTACCGCAACAGCTTTGCGGCGCGTTTGCGCAGGCGTTTCTGCTCGTAGAGAACCTCGTACTCAAGCAGGATATCTTCGTGGTCCTCCGGGCTGGCGGGCGCTTGCAGGTATTCGCTCAGCTCGCGCAGCGCGGCTTTCGTCGGCAGGCCGCGCTTCAGCATGAGCAGCGCCGCCAGCAGTAGGGCGGCATGCTCCAACCCGTTCCGCCAATGCAGCAGCACCCGTGTTTCAGCGTCGAGGCAATTGTCGATCAGTTCCACCGCGGCGTCGATCTGCTCGATACTGGGCGGCTCGTTGTGGGTCAGCCGAATATGGAAGCCGTCGGAAGATACAGGGGGTTGCTCTTCGGCTTGGGGGGGCTGGATGGTGATGAGGTTGGCGAAACCCGCCTGTGCCAGGGAAGCCTGATCTGGATACAGGGCGAAGAAAATATCCGGTTGGGTGACAACGGCCAGACGCGGCTCCAAGATCCAGTGAAAGCACGAGGCAGGGGCGTGAAACTGATGCGTAGCGGCGCGCGGCGGCGGCGCGCTTGGCGCGACGGTACCGTTGATGTGGGTGAAGGCCAGGCGGATGCGGTCCTTCAAGGCGTCGATAGGGACAGGAACTTCCGTGATGCTGGTTTGTGGAAGGGGAGAGGTTTCCTTTGGTGCAGGCTCGGCCTCTAGTTCGGATTTGAATGTCAGCCGCGCCGAAATGGCCTCGCGGGCTGGGGATGTTGTCTCGAAACCGACGATCTCCGCGTCACGGATATTATCCTGCGGGGGTAACGGGTGGCTGGCGCCGGTGGCGGGCAGGGCGATCAGATTATTCGCATAGCCAAGATAGCTAGCGAGGGAGGGCTCGGACGTTTTTTCCGGGGCAACACCTTGACGCCAGGAACGCAGGCGCTGGCGGAGCAGTTCTCCCAAACTCATTTTGCCTCCGCGTAAAAGCTCGTGAAAAGATGTTGTGGCGATTTTGGGATGCTTCTTGGCCCAGCTTATAATGGCACAATTCATTGCTTGATAATAAGCAAATAATTTTTATTTGCGGTGTGCCGGTAAAAACAAAATGCGCATTCGCGGTCAGATGCCGTGCGGCATTGATCGGGAAAAGGGCAGTATAATCCACTGTGAAATTTAACGATAATGCAACGTAACGGCTGCGCTGGCCGGGATCTCTTGCAACCTGACGGCTTGTTTTAAGTGAGATCCCGGCTTGTGTCGTAACGGATAAAGCCGGCTTATGAAATCAGACGACGAGCTCACGGTCGACGTCCTGGACTTTCCGGCGGGCGAGGGCGAGGTTGCCGCGGGTTTTGTCGAGAACGAAATAAATGAACAGGCCGGGTGCGTTCTGTGCCGGGCGGATGATCTGATACTGCGTGTCCAGCGTGATCAGAATGTCTTCAATGGGGCCTGTGAGGTCAAGATCCGTCATTGTCCGAAGCTGCGCACGGAGAAGGTCAGTGTTGCCGGCGGCGGCGATTTCCATGTCGATGCCAGAACCCTTGCTGCCGACGATCATGCCGCTGGTATAATCGGCAACGGCAACGGCCATGGCGCCGTTAACGGACATGAGGTCGGTTAACGCGGTTTCTAACGTGCTCATTAAGATTTTCTCTCAGTTGCTGCTCTAAAAATTAACTCATTATGTAGTCTTGTCAATTCTGCCATGTTCATGAGCTTGTTTTTGAAGCCGACATCGAGAGGGGGTTTGACCGCCTCTCGGCACGTAATGCAGGGGGTCGCCGCTGGCCTGCCTTTTATAGGGAGGGGCAGCTTGCCGGTTGATCATCTTGGCTGGTGAGGTTTGAGAATGTGGTAATGGGACGGTCTCGATCAGGTGTGATTGAGACCCGGTCCTTGCGGGGGGCCTATTGGCCGGCGATGGCGGCGAGCATGGCGCGCACCCCGGCGGCGGGGCCTTCCGGGTGGTTCCACACGGCTCCGACCACGGCCAGGAAATCCGCCCCTGCCTGCACCAGCGGTGCGCAGTTCTGCGCGTTGATGCCGCCAATGGCGACGCAGGGGATCTCCATAACTTCGGCCCAGAGGCGCAGGGTTTCGATCTCCGCCATCTCCGGCGGTTCTTTGGTGGCGGTGGGGAAGAAGGCGCCGAAGGCGACGTAATCGGCCCCGGCCTCGCCGGCTTCCATCGCCAGGTGGCGGGAGTTGTGACAGGTCACGCCGAGCGTCAGGTCGCCGAGGATCTTGCGGGCGTCGCGCACCTTCATGTCGGTCTGGCCGACATGCGCGCCGTCGCAGCCCAGCTTTACGGCGAGGTCCGGGCGGTCGTTCAGGATGAACGCCACATCCCGGCTCTGGGCGATGGGGCGCAGGCGGTCGATGGTCTTTTGCAACTCCGTGTCCGGCACATCCTTCAGCCGCAGCTGCAAGGCGGCGACATCCCCGGCATCAAGGGCGGCGGCGAGCTGGTCCTCGAAATTGGCGGGCAGCACGGGCGGGGTGATGAGGTAGAGGCGGCAATCGGTCACTTTGTGTCCTTGAAATGAAAACGGGGGGCCGAAGCCCCCCGTGAGCGGTTCAACGCGCGTTAGGCTTTGTTCAGATAGATGTCGATGATCTTCTGCAGCATGGCCAGGGCTTCCTCGCGCGGGCGCTGGAAGGTGTTGCGGCCAATGATGGAGCCGTTGGCGCCGCCGTCCCGCAGGCCGCGGATTTCCTCGTACAGCCCGTCCAGGCTCTTGGCTTCGCCGCCGGAGAACACGACGATGCGCTTGCCCGCGAAGCAGGACTGCACCACATGAGCCGTGCGCTTAGCCATGGTCGAGGCGTCGAACCCGGCATAGGATTTCTTCGCCGCTTCCAGGGAGATCACCTCCGTGGGGGGCTTCACCTTAATAATGTGCGCGCCGATGAGGGCGGCCATGTGGGCGGCATAGGCGCAAATGTCGAGCGCGGTTTCGGCGGCTTTGTCCAGATTCGGGCCGCGCGGGTAGGACCACACGACCACGGCCAGGCCGGCGGCCTTGGCTTCTTCGGCCATTTCGCGGATTTCCTCGATCAGGTCGAAGGCGAATTCGCTGCCCGGATAGATGGTGAAGCCGATGGCCGAGCAACCCAGGCGCAGCGCGTCGTTCACCGAGCCGGTCAGGCCCTGGTTCTTGTCTGTGGCCAGGGAGTTGGAGGAGTTGACCTTCAGGATCGTCGGGATCTGCCCGGCGAAGGTGGAAGCGCCGGCTTCGATCATGCCCAGCGGGGCGGCGTAGGCGGAGAGCCCGGCGTCGATGGCGAGCTGGAAGTGGTAATGCGGGTCGTAGGCTGCTGGGTTGGGGGCGAAGGAGCGGGCCGGACCATGCTCGAAGCCCTGGTCAACCGGCAGGATGACGAGCTTGCCGGTGCCGGCCAGCTTGCCGGCCATCAGCATGCGCGCGAGGTTGGCTTTGGTGCCGGGGTTGTCGCTTTCGTAATGCGACAGGATTGTTTTAACTGTTTGCGTAATCGCCATATCGGTCCCACCCTCTGCTGCAAATAAATCTGGTCGCCGTGTAGCCCATGAAGATACGGATGTCATGGCCCCTTCTGCGCCCCGCAAAAGCTGGCAAAATGCGGCAAAATCATGGTCCGAGGCGGCTGATTGCGTGACAATTTTGAAGAGATGGCGTCAGCCAGCCGGGCAGGCGCCGGGTGGCGCCGGGGGCGGCCATGTCCAGTGCCGGGGGCGGGGTGCTGAGCAGCAGCGCCCCACTGGCGGCGGCGAATTCGGCAACTTGGCCCCAGGCCGGGCAGGGGGCGAGTACCACGCCGGGCAGGCCGAGCCGCAGCGCCTCCCAGGCGCGGCCCGGGGCGGCGCCGCAGTCCAGAAGCGCCGGGCCGGAGGCTGAAGCCGCCGAGAGCAGTTCGCGCCACCACAGGCAACCGGCATATAGTGCCGCGCCGGGGGCGGAGAGCAGCGTGACGGGCAAACCGGGGGCCAGCGCCGCGCGGGCGTGCTCAACTCCGTAGCTCATAACGGCAGATGGATGTTTCATTGCGAATTACATGCTTTGTTCATAAGAATTAGCTAATGGGAATAAGCTTATCTTGACCTCGCACGGCGGGGTCGAGTTGAATAGATACATGTCGGAAGCAGAATCAGAAGACGAGATCCTGGATCGCATTGAATCCGCCCTGCGCAAGATTGCGAATTTAGCGCAGCTTCCGCAGGTTGAGGCTGAGCAGTCCTTTGACCGCGCCGCCCTTGCCGCCTCGCTGGATGGCATCATCGCGCGCCTGCGTGAAGGGCTGGAGCCGCCTGAGTCCGGCGAGCAAACGGAGTAACCACCCCATGGCACAAGTCACCATCCGCATTAATGGCTACGCCTATACTGTAGGCTGTGAGGATGGGCAGGAACCCCATCTGACCCGGATGGCGGCCGAGATTGAGCAGCGCATCACCAGCATTAAGGCCATTGGTGGCCAGTCCGGTGAGGCGCGGCTGCTGATGTTGGCCGCGCTGCTGCTGGCCGACGAGTTGCACGATATGCGCCAGACCGCCGCCGCCCAGGCCGAGGCGCCGGTGCCGGCCAAGCCGGACGGTGAGCGCCGCGCAAGGCTGCGCCGCGTGGCCGCCCGTGCGGAAGAGATTGCAGCGGACATGCTTGACGCCTAAACTGATATTTGGAGCTGTCCGGTTCGACAGGTAGCACATCCCCAGGGCCGTTAAGCATCTCCCTAGGGAGCTGGCTCTGCCCGGATCTTGGTTCGGGTATCTGGCGCCCACCTGCACAAGCAGGCCTTGGGAGGATGTCATCGCCAACGGCCAGGGCGGCTCCACTGTATTTCCCCATGGGCCAGAGTGGTAGGCGCCAGTTGAAAATACTCTGAAGGCAAGCATTTATTGACCAGAAGAGGGCATCCTGGCATCGTAATGTAACAGGGGGAAGGTTATAATGACGCGTTCCGAGCTTATCGCTGGACTGGCGGAAGGTAATCCGCATCTGACCGTGGCCGATGTCGAGCGCATCGTGGCGGCGCTGTTCGATGAAATGACGTTGGCGCTCTCGCGCGGCGAGCGCGTGGAGTTGCGCGGTTTTGGCGCGTTCACCGTGAAGCACCGCCAAGCGCGGGCAGGGCGCAACCCGCGCACCGGCGAGACCGTGGACGTGGCGCAGAAATCCGTGCCGTTCTTCAAGGCTGGCAAGGAGTTGCGTGAGCGTATAAACAAGCCTGTATCCACGTCCGGCGTGAAGAAGAACGGCGGAGCTAAAAACTGAAATTCGTCAAAGCCTTCATAGGCTTCCTGATTATATTGGCGCTGGTGATCTTCCTGCTCTCGAACCGTGGTTTCATGCAGATGGTGTTCTGGCCGTTTGGCGGGGTGCAGGTGGCTTTGGGCGTTGCGGTGATTGGCGCGCTGGCGGGCGGGTTTATCATCGGCTTGCTGTTTCATCTGCCGTACCGCATCTCCTTGAGCCGCCGGGCCAAACGCGCCGAGAAGCGCGTGGCCGAGCTGGAAACCAAACCGGCATTGCCGACTGAGACACCATGACCAAAAAACTTATCGCCGCTATCGACACGCCGGAGCTGGCGCGGGCGCAGGAACTTGTTGCCGCCGTGGCACCGCATTGCGGGCTGGTGAAGCTGGGGCTGGAATTTTTTCTCCGCCATGGGCCGCAGGGTTTTGCCCAGGCGGCGCAAGGGCGGAATGTGTTCCTGGATTTGAAGCTGCACGACATTCCCAACACCGTGGCCGGGGCTGTGCGCTCGCTGCTGCCGCTGGGGGCGGATATGTTGACCATCCATGCCTCGGGCGGGGCTAAGATGGTCGAGGCGGCGGCGAAGGCGGCGGCGGAGGGAGCCAAGTCTCCGAAAATTCTGGCCGTTACGGTGCTGACCAGCCTGGATGCCTCTGCCCTGGCGGAAACCGGCGTGGCCGGCGGTCCGGCGCAGCAGGTGCTGCGGCTGGCGCGGCTGGCGCTGGCGAACGGGGCGGATGGCTTGGTTTGCTCCGCGCATGAGATTTCCCGCCTGCGTGACGCCTTTGGGGACAAGCCCATTCTCGTGGTGCCGGGCATCCGTCCGGTGGGCGCGGCACTGGGCGACCAGGCGCGGGTGATGACGCCGGAAGAGGCCGTGGCGGCGGGGGCGGATTACATCGTCGTTGGGCGGCCGATTACCGGGGCAGCCAATCCCGCTGAAGCTGCGGCGGCTATTGCCGCGTCCATCAGATGAAACTGGTTAAGATTTGCGGCGTGAATAGCCCGGAGGCGTTTGACGCCGCCGTGGAGGCGCATGCGGATCTCGTTGGTTTTGTATTCTTCCCGGCCTCGCCGCGCTACGTGACGCCGGTGGAGGCGGCCACGCTTTCCGCCCGGCATGCCGGTTTCCCGCTGCGCGTGGGGCTGTTCGTCAATCCGGGCTTTGATGAGATTGACGCTATTTTGCAGGAAATTTCGCTGGATATATTGCAGGTCTACGCACCGGCGGCGGCCATTGCGGCGCTGCGGGACCGGTTTGGCCGGCCCGTCTGGCGGCAGGTGGGTGTGGCGAGCGAAGCGGATTTTCCGGGCGCGGGTGAGGTGGCTGACGGGTTCGTGGTGGAGGCCAAGCCGCCGCCGGGCGCCACCCGCCCGGGGGGCAACGCCGTGAAGGCGGATTGGAAGCTGCTCTCGAAGTTTCACTCGGCCAAGCCCTGGCTGCTGGCGGGCGGACTCAACCCCGGCAATGTGGCGGAGGCTTTGGCACAGACGGGTGCGCCGGGCGTGGATGTGTCCTCGGGCGTGGAGATCGCGCCGGGGAAGAAATCCCCGGAGTTGATCCGTGCTTTTGTGCGCGCCGCGCGGGGGTAGCACTCAGGGGATGATCTCGGCCCTTGGAGGGGTTGGTTCAAAGGGGTAAAGCCCCTTACTGAACGTAGCGCCGCACCAGCGGTTCCAATGCGGCGGCGATTCTGGTCATGCCCTCGGCGTTGGGGTGCAGAGGCGGCGCCGGCGGGTGCAAATGCGGGTCCACATACAGGCTGGCATCGGTATGGCCGTCCTGCATGAGCAGATGGCCGACATTGACGAAAGTGACGTCGGGGCTGCCCGCATAGGCGCGGGCCAGGGCGGCGTTGGTGGTGGCGGTTTGCGCATCCACCCACGAACTGCGGATGGAGGGTAGCACGCCCAGCAGCAGGATATGCGCCTCCGGCAGGCGTTGATGCGTGTTGCGCACCACGGCCTCGATGGCGGGGATGGTCATGGCCGCATCCCAGTGCACACGCCCGAAATTATTGGCGCCAATGAGGATGATGGCGAGTTGCGGGTGCAGACCTTGCACCTGGCCGTGGTCGAGCCGCCAGATCAGGCTGGCGGTGGTGTCGCCGATGAAGCCGAAATCCAGCGCGTGATAGGGGGCGTAGTATTTGTCCCATATGGGCTTGATGTCGTCATAGCCGTGCCCGCCCTGGCGTTGCCAGTAATAGGTAATGGAATCGCCCAGCCAGACGATTTTCGCGTCCGGGGTAGCCCGCGCCTCTGCCAGCGTCTGCAAAAAATGCCGGTTCCACTGGGGGAGATCCATGCGGCTGATTGGCGCCTCGGCGATGTTGACGCTGGCGCGTGCCGCGCCGGGCAGCAGCAGCAGGGCCGCGAGCAGGAGGCGTTTCATTACAGCCCCAACAGCAGGAGCACAAAACTGCCGCCGCCGAAGACGGCGCAGTACCAGGCAAAGGGTTTCAGCGCCCAGGAATCATGGCTCTTGAAGTAGCGCATGAGGAAGGCGGTGCTGGCATAGGCCACCACGCCGGAGACCACAGCCGCCAGCAGTGAGAGCCCGAACAGCGAATGAAGCTCATGCGCGTGCATCAGCTTCGGCACCTCGGCCATGGCGGCGGCGAAGATGATCGGCGTGCCCATCAGGAAGGAGAATTTCGCCGCTTCCTCATGGTTGATGCCGCGCTGCAAGGCGCCGACGATGGCCGCGCCTGAGCGCGAGATGCCGGGCATGAAGGCGAGGCACTGGTACAGGCCGATGATCAGCGCATCACGCAGGGTGATGCTGGCCTCGGTGCGCAGGATGCGCCCGCGCAGGCGCTCGCCCAGCAGCAGCAGCCCGGCATTGGCGACGAGGAATAGCGAGGCGATGATCGGGCTGCCGAAGAGATGCGAGATGGGCTTCTTCAGCACCGCCCCGATAATCACGGCCGGAATGGTGGCGACGATGAGCTTCAGCAGCAGGTCACGCGCGGCGCTGTTCTCGGCCGCGTAGCCCCGGCCCAGCGCGCCGCGGGCAATGGCCAGCCAATCCGACGCGAAGAACAGCAGCAGGCCGCAGGCGGTGCCCAGATGCAGCATGACGAGGAACGGGAGGAAACCCGAGCCGCTCTGGTCGATGTGCCAATGCAGCAGGGTCGGCACGATGACAGCGTGGCCCAGGCTGCTGACGGGGAAGAGCTCCGTGGCCCCCTGAAGAATGGCGAACAGCACGGCATGAACGAAATTCATGAAAACTCCCCGTTGGCGATATGGCGGCGACCGCTCCCCGGCCCCATGTGCTGCATTGCAGAAATTTGGGGCGTCGTTAAGCGGGCTTATGCAGAATTCACAAAACCCTGGCGCGGCGATGGTCGCGCTGCTCGCCGCGTCCTGCGGGATTGTCGTTGCCAATATTTATTACAGCCAGCCGCTCATCGGGCTGATCGGCCCGGCGGTGCATATGAGCGCGCATGGGGCGAGTCTGATCGTCAGCTTGACGCAGCTTGGTTATGCGCTGGGGCTGCTGCTGCTGGTGCCGTTGGGGGATCTGGTGGAGAACCGGCGGCTGGTGGTGGTGACTATCACCGCCTCGATCCCTGCGCTGCTGCTGGCGGGGTTCGCGCATTCGGGGGAGGCTATGCTGGTGGCCGGGGGGCTCATTGGCCTGACCTCGGTGGCGGTGCAGATGCTGATCCCGCTGGCGGCGCATCTGTCGCCGGAGCGCAGGCGCGGGCGGGTGGTGGGCAATGTGATGAGCGGGCTGCTGTTCGGCATTCTGTTCGCGCGGCCGGTGGCGTCCATCATCGCGGATGTGTCTTCCTGGCGGGTGGTGTTCTGCCTGTCGGCGGTGGTGATGGCTGTGCTGGCGGTGGTGCTGAGCCGGGCACTGCCGCGGCGTGTGCCCGCAGGCGGGCAGCATTATGGCGCGTTGCTGGCCTCGCTCTTCGCGCTGCCGGTGAGGCTGCCGGTTCTGCGCCAGCGCGCCTTGTATCAGGCCGCATGCTTTGCCGGGTTTTCGCTGTTCTGGACGGGGGTCCCTTTGTATCTGGCGCAGAATTTTGGCTTCACCCAGCGCGGCATCGCGGCGTTTGCCCTGGCCGGGGCGGCGGGGGCGTTTGCGGCGCCCATCGCGGGTAGCTTGGGCGACAGGGGCTATGCGCGGTCGGGTACGGTGGTGGCGTTGACGGCTATCGCGGCGGCGTTCGGCATTGCCTGGGTGGGCGGGCGCGTTCACTCGGTGGTGGTGCTGGCGGTGTCCGGTATCGTGCTGGATGCCGGGGTGCAGACCTGCCTCGTGCTGGGGCAACGCACCATCTACACCATGGCGCCGGAGATGCGCTCGCGGCTCAACGGTATGTTCATGGCTATCTTCTTCCTGGGCGGGGCGGCAGGCTCGGCGGTGACGAGCACGCTGCTCATTCATGGCGGCTGGCCGGGGTTGTGCGCGCTGGGCGGCGCGCTGCCGCTGGCGGCCCTGGGTTATTTCGCCATCGCCCGCTGATGTACGCGGTGTTTACCTGGGCCATTGTGCTGGGCAGTCTGGGCTGCATCATTCTGCGCCCGTTTGGCATGCGCGAGGCTGTGCCCGCCATGGCCGGGGCCGTGCTGCTGGTGCTGTGCGGGTTGCTGCCGCCAGGGCTGGCGCTACGCGCGGCGGGGCAGGGGGCGGATGTGTATCTGTTCCTCATCGGCATGATGGTGCTTTCCGAGCTTGCCGCCGATCAGGGCGTGTTTGTTTGGGGCGCGGGCTGCATGGCGCGTGCCGCCGGGGGCTCGGCGCTACGGCTGTTTTGCCTGATCTACGCCATGGCGGTGGTGGTGACGGTGTTTCTCTCCAACGATGCGACAGCCGTGGTGCTGACGCCGGCCGTGGCGGCCATGGCCAGCGCGGTGCGGGCGGAGAGAAAGCTGCCCTTCCTGCTCATCTGCGCCTTTGTCGCCAATGCTGCCTCCTTCGTGCTGCCGATCTCTAACCCGGCTAATCTCGTGGTATTTGCAGGCGCGATGCCGGATCTGGCGCATTGGTTGCGCGGGTTCGGGCTGGCCTCGGTGGCGGCCATTGGCGCCACTTTCTTGTTGCTCTGGTTCACGCAGCGTGGCGCTCTGCGCCAGAGCTTGGCGGTGCCGGAGGAGCGGGTGGCACTGTCCGCTGGCGGCAAACTCACTCTGGCCGGGCTGGGGGCCATGGCGGGGCTGCTGCTGCTGGCCTCGGCGCAAGGCTGGAGGCTTGGTTTGCCGACCTTCTGCGCCGGGCTTGGCACCGCGGCGCTGGTGCTTATCCCGGCGCGGCAATCCCCCTGGAGGCTGGCGCGGCAGATATCCTGGAGCGTGCTGCCGCTGGTGGCGGGGCTGTTCGTGATGGTCGGGGCGCTGGACCATATCGGGCTGGCGGAGGGGCTGGGCGCGCGGCTCGGCGGGTTTGGCGGTATGTGGGGCATTGGCGTGGAGCTGGCGGTGCTGAGCAACCTAGTGAACAATTTGCCCGCCGGGTTGCTGGCCGGGCATGTTCTGACGCAGGTCGGGGCTGGGCCGGGGGTGCGCGGGGCGGCGCTGCTGGGGGTGGATCTTGGCCCCAACCTCTCCATAACTGGCTCGCTCGCCACGCTTCTTTGGCTGACGGCGCTGCGCCGTCATGGGGTGGAGGTTACGGCATGGCGCTTTCTGCGCCTGGGGGCCGTGGTGATGCCGCCCGCGTTGCTGGCGGCCCTAGCAGCTTTGTGGCTGGCAAGCTGACCGCCCATGCGATAGGCCCGTTGCAGGAGGCTGGCACATGAATCTGGCACGGGGGGCGGCGCGCGGGGCGGCGTGGAATTTCGTCACGGTGCTGGTGGAGCGCGGCTTTGGCTTTATCATCCTCGGGCTGCTGCTGCGGGTGATTCCGGCCTCGGTGGTTGGGTTGATCGCCATTGCCTCGGCCATTTCTGACCTCGCGCGTGTCGTCGCCAATAGCGGGGCGGGGGAGCAGGTACAGGCCAGCCCTGGTGACCGCAACGTGGAGGCGGGGGCGTTTTGGAGCCAGTTTTTGGCCTCGCTGCTGTTCATGGGGGGGCTGTTTGTGGCCGCGCCCTGGCTCGCCGCGCTGTACGGGCAGCCGAAGCTCAGCCTGGTGCTGCGCGTCATGGCGCTGAATGTGGTGATGACGAGCTTCCTCATCGTGCCCTCGGCGCGGCTGGCCTCGCAATTCCGTTTCAAGGCGGTGGGGCTGATCTCGCTGGGTAGCACCATCTGTGGCGGGCTGGTGGCGCTGCCCTTTGCCTTTTCCGGGCATGGCATCGCCGCGCTTGTCTGGCAGCGCATGGCCGGGGTGGCGTTTTATGCGGTGGTGGCGTCCGTGGTGGCGCGCTGGGTGCCGCCGCGCCCGCCATCGCTGGCCGTGCTGCGGGAGGGGTTCCGCTTCTCCCTGCCGCTGATGGAGGCGGCGTTCGTCGATTACATCTCCGTCACCGGCTACGTGATGCTGGTGGGACTGCGCATGTCGGTGGCCGATCTCGGGGTGTTCCGCATCGCTCAGCGTTTGGCCGAGGTGTTGCAGGAAGTTGCCTTCACCCCGGCGCGCAAGGTGTTCATGCCGGTGTTCGTGGCCGTGCGACACGACAAGGACCGCCGTTACGAGACCACGCGGCAGATGCTGGATTTGCTCTCCATGACGATATTCTTCGTTAGCGCCGTGTGCGGGGCGGCGGCCAAGCCTATTGTGCTGCTGATGTTCGGGGCGCGGTGGGAGGCGGCGGTGCCGGTCTTCGCTATCGTCACACTCATGGCCCCGGCGGCGGCGCTTTATAGTGTCATAAACCCGCTGCTGGCGGCGACGGGGCGCACGCGGCTGGTCTCGCACTATGCCTGGCTGAACGCCGCGACCATCGCCGCCGCCGCGTGGTTCGGGGCACCTTACGGGCTGGTGGTGCTGGCCTGGGCGCTGGCCGGGCGCGGGGTGGTGGCGTCGGTGCTGTTCGCGTTGGCCCTGCGCCAGGGGTTGGAGCGGCCGGTGGGGCCGATTTTGCGGTTGCTGGTGTTGCCCTGCTTGGCGCTGGCGGCGGCGCGGCTGGCGGGATACGCGGCGCTGATAGCACTTCCGGGGCTGCCGCTGGTGGAGCAGCTGGCGGTAAGTGGCGGTGCCGCCGCAGCCGCCTTCGCCCTGGTGGCGCTTGCGCTGGCGCCGGGGCGGATGTTGGGCATGACCGCCCGCTTGCGCCGCGCCTTGGCATAAGGCGTGCCGGATTCGCTTGCCCAGCCTGCCGCTTGCTGATTGAATAGAGAGGCCCTCATGAGTGAATTTCCGCCCTTCTCCCTGCTGCAACCGGCCTGCCAAACCGCCGCGATGGTGCTGACCTCGCCGCACTCGGGCCGGCGGTACGATGCCGCCTTTCTGGCGACGGCGCGGCTGGATGCGACCGCCATCCGCCGCTCGGAGGACAGCTTCGTGGAGGAACTGTTTGGAGCCGCGCCCGGCCTGGGCGTGCCGTTGCTGGCGGCGGAGTTTCCGCGCGCCTGGTGCGACGCCAACCGCGAGCCCTGGGAGCTCGACCCGGCGATGTTCGCCGACGCGCTGCCTGATTACGTGAACACCACCAGCCCGCGCGTGGCGGCGGGGTTGGGGACAGTGGCGCGCATTGTGGGCACGGGAGAGCCGATCTACGCGCGCAAGCTGCGCTTTGCCGAGGCCAAGACGCGAGTGGAAACGGGCTGGCGGCCTTACCATGAGGCGCTGGCCGGGATGATAGAGGAGACGCTGGGGCGCTTCGGCCATTGTCTGGTGCTGGATTGTCATTCCATGCCGAG
>JAQUAC010000240.1 GCA_028687415.1 Acidocella sp.
CGTGGGGCGGGCGTTGTTGTTTACGGCGCTGTTGCAGGTGGCGGCGCTGGCGATGTACCCGGTGCTGGGGTTGTTCCCAGGCGCGCCGCATATTCTGGTGGTGATCTCGGCCGTGGAAGCCTTCACTGACGCGTTCTCCGATACCGCGTTTCTCTCTTATCTCTCGGGCTTGTGTGACCCGGAGCATACGGCGACGCAATATGCGCTGCTCTCCTCTCTGGCGCCGCTGGCGCTGCATACGGTGGCGGGGCTCTCTGGGTTTTTGGCGGCGAGGACCGGGTTTATCGCGTTCTTCTGCATGGCGGCATTGGCGGCGTTGCCCGGTGTGCTGCTGCTGTTGGTCATTCTGCGCCGCTACCCGCCGGCGGAGCGGCGGGCGGTTGTCGTACCGGGTTAACACCCAGGGCAGATAAAAGCCGCTATGCTTTGCCCCAGCCGGTTGTGCCGGCGGATTTGCACGGGAGGAGGACAATCATGCCAAAGCGTATTCTCATGATCGTTGGGGATTTCGGGGAGGATTACGAGATCATGGTGCCGTTCCAGGCGCTGCTTGCGGTGGGCCACAAGGTGGATGCGGTGTGCCCGGACAAGAAGGCGGGCGAGACCATTGCTACTGCCATCCATGATTTCGAGGGCCACCAGACCTATACCGAAAAGCCCGGCCATAAATTCACGCTCAACGCCAGCTTCGCTGATGTGAAGGCGGAGGATTACGATGCGCTGGTGGTGCCCGGCGGGCGGGCGCCGGAATATCTGCGGCTGAATGTGCAGGTTATCGAGGTCGTGCGGCACTTCTTCACAGCCGAAAAGCCGGTGGCGGCGATCTGCCACGGTGCGCAGCTGCTGGCTGCGGCCGGAGTGCTGGAAGGGCGCAAATGCTCGGCATATCCGGCTTGCCGCGCCGAGGTGGAGTTGGCCAAGGGCACATATGCCGATATCGCCGTGGATGCGGCCGTGACCGAGGGCAACCTTGTCTCCGCCCCCGCGTGGCCCGCTCACCCAGCTTGGCTTGCTCAGTTCCTTGCTCTGCTTGGTACCAAGATAACGCATTAATACCAGTGGCTTATGCCAGATGAGGGCAAGGCCGGGGGATTTTGTCCCCTGGTTCCCCAGTCAAGGGCCGAGCCCCTGGCCTTGCGTCTCACCCAGACGAAACCCCGGTATTGGTGTGTTATGTTGTGCTAGGCTGGGGCCGGGTGAGTTGAGGAGGGGTTGGTGTGCAGGTTGTTTGTTGGGGCTGATCCAGCGTTATGGGAGCCGGTGACGCATTCCTTGCGGTTGCATGGAGTGGGCACGAGCATTCGCATCGAGGCGTTTTTCTGGCGGGTGCTGGAGGAGATTGCGCGGCGGGATGGCTTGGGGCTGAACGAGCTGATCACGCGGCTTTATGACGAGGTGGTGGAGGCGGACCGGGATATGGGGAATTTCGCTTCGTTTCTGCGCGTGTGCTCGGGGCGGTATTTGGCCTTGCAGCTGGCGGGGGAGATCCCCGAGGACCAGAGGGTACCGATCCGCTCTCTGGATGCCGGGGCGATTCTGGAGCGCGAGCGGTGGCGGGCTCGCGTGCCCGCCGAGCTGGGCGCGTAGGCTTATTTTAACGTACCGCTATGGTTTCCAGCTCCACGAGCCAGCCAGGGTTTACCAGCCCGATGACCTGAAGCCGCGTCCGGGCGACAAGATGCGGGTTTTCCGCCGTGCCGAAAAATTCAGCATAGGCTTTTGAGAAACCCTCGCTATCCATGCGGTTGCCCAGCGCTGGGTCGCCGACGAGAAGGGCGCGGAGTTGGGCCAGATTGCTGAAGCTAAGGCCAAGGCGGTTGAGGGAGGCGCCAAGTTCGCGGAGCGCACCGACGGTTTGGGTATATGTATCGCCAAAGGCGGCGAGGCTGTCCGGCGGTGCGGCTGGATTGATAACCGGCGGCGAGCAGGAAGGGCAAAGCGCCGCCTGAGCGCAATTAGCTGTCGCCGGATTGTGGGCCCTGGCCATGATCATCCTCCGGAAACGGGTAACGCGCGATGTTGGTCGTCATTATCAATCCTTGGCTATTTGGTTGCGACGGTTCAGGTCAAAATTTGTATCGCGTCGCCGGGGCGGATGTCGCCACCGGCGACAATTTCGGCGAAGATGCCGAGATCCACATGGCCGAAATGCTGTTGCAGCTCTTTGACTGGGTTAGCGTCCCGGACACCGGTGTCCGGGTTAACCATGGTGGCGGCGCAACGGTCGATGCGCTCCTGTACGAGGAGCCTGGCGCCGCCGATCTGGATTTCACGGTCGAGCCAGGAGAACTCCGCCCAGGGGACGATGTCATCTATATAGATGTTCGCGCGGAAACGGCGGGGGTCACGCGGGGCGCCCACGGCGTCTTCCAACGCGTGGAGCGAGCCGAGGCCGATGAGGCTGACGACCTGGGTCTTGTGGTCGCAGAAGCTGTGCTGGGGGAAATAGTGGAATTGTGGGGCCTGGCCGTTGGTGCCGTAGCGGGTTTCCTCGCCCAGGAAGGCGGTGAGGAAGCTGGTGAGCGTGGCCCGGCCTGTCGCCGTGAAGGGGGAGGCGGTGAGGTTGCCGCCGCCGGGGGCCGCGATGGTGAGGGTGCCGGCGGCTTCGTCGAAGCTGGTATGCAGCAGGGCAGCTTTGGCATTGCGCGCCAGGCACATGAAGTTCGTTTTTGAAATCCAGGCGGGGTGAGTTGGGTCCAGCTTTGCCTCGCCTTGCGCCAGGGCGAAGGCGCGGTCCCACGGAATACAGCGCCCAGGGGTGAGTGTGGCTTGATTCAGGGGCTCTGGTGTTAGGCCTTTGACCGGGTAGCGGTAGAGTGATTGGACTTTCATTTTTTCATAACCTCTTGAGGTAAATCATGGTCCTGCCCATATTGGGTTGGCAAGGTCGGCATTGCCTATTGAGGGATGGGGACTTGGCTGTTGCCTCTTGAAGGGACGGAGAAGGAGTAAACTATGGATTTTGAGAAATTTACCGAGCGGGCGCGTGGCTTTGTGCAGGCGGCGCAGACCATCGCGATGCGGGAATATAATCAGCAGATCACGCCGGAGCATTTGCTGAAGGCGTTTCTGGATGATGAGGAAGGGGCGGCGAGCGGGCTGATCCGCATGGCTGGGGGCGATGCCGCGGCGGCGAAGCTGGCCGTGGATGCCGCTGTGGCGAAAATTCCCAAGGTGCAGGGCGCTGGAGCCGGGCAGCCAAACATCACGCCGGACCTCGTGCGGGTGCTGGATGTGGCGCAGCAGGCGGCGACCAAGGCCGGAGATGCATTCGTGGCGCAGGACCGGCTGCTGGTGGCGCTGGCGCTGAGCGATACGCCGGCCGGCCGGGCGCTGAAGAGCTCCGGGGCCACGGCGCAGGCACTTGAGCGTGCGGTGAGTGAGCTGCGCAAGGGCCGCAAGGTGGATTCCGCTACGGCTGAGCAGCAATTCGACGCGCTGAATAAATATGCCAAGGACGTGACCCAGTTAGCACGGGACCAGAAGCTGGACCCGGTGATTGGGCGTGACGAGGAGATACGCCGTGCCATTCAGGTGCTGGCGCGGCGCACGAAGAATAATCCGGTGCTGATTGGCGAGCCGGGCGTGGGCAAGACCGCCATTGTGGAAGGGCTGGCGCTGCGCATCGTGAATGGCGATGTGCCGGAGAGCCTGCGCAACAAGCGGGTGCTGGCGCTTGATTTGGGTGCGCTGGTGGCAGGCGCTAAATATCGCGGTGAATTCGAGGAGCGGCTGAAGGCGGTGCTCAAGGAGATTGAGTCTGCCGAGGGCGAGGTGATCCTGTTCATCGACGAGATGCATACCCTGGTGGGTGCGGGCAAGTCGGACGGGGCGATGGACGCCTCTAACCTGCTGAAGCCCGAGTTGGCGCGCGGCGCACTGCATTGCGTGGGGGCGACGACACTCGATGAGTACCGCAAATATATCGAGAAGGATGCGGCGCTGGCGCGGCGCTTCCAGCCGGTGTTTGTGAATGAGCCGAGTGTGGAAGATACCATCTCCATTCTGCGCGGCATCAAGGAGAAGTATGAGCTGCATCACGGTGTGCGCATCGCGGATGCGGCGCTGGTGGCGGCGGCGACGCTCTCCAACCGCTATATTACCGACCGGTTTTTGCCGGATAAGGCCATCGATCTGGTGGACGAGGCGGCGAGCCGGTTGCGCATGCAGGTGGACAGCAAGCCAGAGGAGCTGGACGAGCTGGACCGCCGGTTGATCCAGCTGAAGATCGAGCGTGAGGCGCTGAAAAAGGAAAGCGACGCGGCGAGCCGTGAGCGGCTGGGCAAGCTGGAGCATGAGCTGGCGGAACTGGAGGAGAAGTCCGACGAGCTGACGGCGAAATGGAAG
>JAQUAC010000241.1 GCA_028687415.1 Acidocella sp.
AATTTTGTGGCAAAATCCGGCGGTTTCTGGGGATGGATGCAGCGGCGCTTGAATTCGTGGCGGAGCCGAAGATTGACGGGCTTTCCATCTCTCTGACCTATGAGGACCGCAAATTCACCCGCGCGGCGACGCGGGGCGACGGCACCGAGGGCGAGGACGTGACCGCGAACATCCTGACCCTGCGCGATCTGCCACTGGAACTGCCAAAGAATGCGCCCGCGTTCATCGAGATCCGCGGCGAAGTATACATGACCAAGGCGGATTTTCTGGCGCTAAACGAGAGCCAGGAGAAGCAATTCGCCAATCCGCGCAACGCGGCGGCGGGCAGTTTGCGGCAGCTTGATCCCGCGATTACGGCCAAGCGAAAACTCTCGCTCTTTGCCTATGCGCAGGGCGAGACATCCGCGCCGGTGGCGAAAACACATTGGGAATACCTTCAAACTTTGCAACGCTGGGGGTTCTCCGTGAACCCGCTTTCGGAGATCATCGCCGAGCCGAAGGCTGAGGAGTTTCAGACTGGCATTGGGGCGCGACGGGCGGAACTGCCTTATGACATTGATGGCGTGGTATACAAGGTGAACGACCTCGCCTTGCAATCACGTCTGGGCTTTGTGGGCCGCGCCCCGCGCTGGGCCTGCGCCTGGAAGTTCCCCGCTGAAAAAGCCAGCACCACACTAGAGGATATTGAAATCCAGGTAGGGCGCACCGGGGCGCTGACACCGCGCGCCCGGCTGAAGCCTGTGAATGTGGGCGGCGTGCTGGTGCAATACGCGACGTTGCATAACGAGGACGAGATCGTGCGCAAGGATGTGCGCATCGGCGATGTGGTGGAGCTGCAACGCGCGGGGGATGTGATTCCGCAGATCCTCGGCGTGCTGAAGCGCGGACCGGGTGAGGCGTATAAATTCCCGGACCATTGCCCTGTTTGCGGCGCGCTGGCCGTGCGCGCGGATGACGACGTGGTGCGCCGCTGCACGGGCGGCCTCTCCTGCTCCGCCCAGGTGGTGGAGCGTCTGATCCATTTCTGCTCGCGCGGGGCATTCGACATTGAGGGCATGGGCGAAAAGACCGTGCGCGAATTCCACGATGCCGGGCTGCTGAAAAGCGCGCCGGATATTTTCGAGCTGCCCCGGCATGAGGGCGAGATCGCGAAGCGCGAGGGCTGGGGCGAGGTTTCGGCGCGCAAGCTCTCGGCCGCGATTGAGGCGCGGCGGGAGATCGGGCTGGAGAGGTTCATCTTCGCGCTCGGCATACGGCGCATCGGTGAGAATAACGCCAAACTGCTCGCCCGGCATTACGGCAGCTACGCCAACTGGAAAGCGAGCATGATCGCGGCGGAAATCATCGGCTCGGACGCGCGGCTGGAGCTAGGGTCGATCTCCGGCGTCGGCCCCGCGATTGCCAGCGACCTCGCCGCCTTCTTCGCCGAGGCGCATAATCTGCACACGCTGGCAGCACTGGAGCAGTATGTGCACGTGGCCGATGCGGCGAGCGCCGGGGCCGTGGATTCGCCGCTGGCAGGAAAAGTGATGGTGTTCACAGGCACTCTCACCATGGCCCGCCCCGAAGCCAAGGCCCGCGCCGAGGCGCTGGGGGCGAAGGTGACTGAGTCCGTCTCAAAGAAAACCGATTACGTGGTAGTGGGCGAGGATGCGGGCTCCAAGGCCAAGAAGGCAACGGAGTTGGGAATCAAGACGCTGACGGAGCAGGAGTTCCGGGAATTAGCGGGGTTTTAGGGTAACGCCCCCCGTTTACGGCCTCTGGCCCAGGACCAGCCTGAACTGGCTGGGGCCCGCGCCAGTCTGCGGATTCCAAACCTGGATGTCGACCGTGTCTCCTACTCCGAAAATCCACCCCTGCTGGCCGTAGCCGCTCGGAAAGCCGGAGATGACGATCTGGTCATCGGTCCAGGATGTAACATTGACCGTCACGACATTCGGTGTCCATTCACCTCGGTTCGAGCCAGCGTTCCAGCCGCGGGACACGTCCGAGATCATCAGGTACGGCGTATCGCCCGAAAACGGCGCCTGCGCGCCAAAGCCATGCCCGGAGATGACGATCGGCTGGTCGAGATTAGGATTGAAGCCCGTGACACCGGTAATGACCGGTGCGGGAGATGAGCCGTTGGTTTCCGGCATGGGCGGAGGCATCACCGGCCCCGGCCCAAATGGCCGCGTCATGGGCACGGCGGGCGAAGGCAGCACGGCATAGATGGGCTGCGGCATGTATACGTTGATCGTGCAGCCCGAGAGGGCCACCAGCCCGAAGAGAGTGATCGTTTTGGCCAATCGCTGCATTCCGCTCTCCGCCTCTCAGGGTCGAATGATTTTTATGCGAACCATCAGAAAATTCGTTTAAAAATCATAGCCCTCTGGCACTTCAGATGACTGGGTGATTCAGAGTTCAGGCTAACGCATTCCATTACCGTGTCAATCCGGGAGGCCCGAAACGAGAGCGGCCGATGCTGCGGAGCCCGCGTCTCGCCTTTTCCATCCGCCCATGTAAAAGAACTGGGGCAAAGGGGGGGGAGCAGAATCATGCAGGAAGGAGCAGTCGCGGCGTTTCTGCTTGCTTTTCCGGCACTGTTCTCCATCGTCAACCCGCTGGGCGGGGCAATCATCTTTCACGAGGTCACGGCGCAGCAGACGCATGACCAGCGCGTCGCGTTGGCGCGGCGGGTGGCGGTATATTCCACCCTGATCATGCTCACCGCGCTCTGGGCCGGCACTTATATTCTCAGCTTCTTCGGCATCTCGATGAACGCGCTGCGCATTGCCGGTGGCCTCGTGGTGGCGGCGCGAGCGTATGAAATGCTCTCCGCCCCCGACAACACCGCTGCCCGCAAGCAGCGCGAGGCCGAGCCAGTGGGCGCGGCGGAGACGCAGGATCTGGCCGGCTACGCGTTTTTCCCCCTCACCTTACCCTTCACCACCGGGCCTGGGACGATCGCGGTGGCCATCTCACTCGGCACCGCACGGCCGGATGTGCTGGCGCAGATGGGGTCATTCTATACCGGGGCCAGCCTCGCGGTGCTGGCCAACGCCGTGCTGGTCTGGGTTTTCTACACCACGGCGGACCGCATGGCGGCGGTGCTGGGCAGTGCTGGGCGGCAGGTGGTGGCACGCATGGCGGCGTTTCTGCTGCTCGGCATCGGCGTGCAGATCGCGATCAGCGGCATTGTTCCCCTGTTGCACGAGGCATTGACCAGGTAATCCATACCGCTTGCAGTTAATAAGCAGGCTTATTATATCCGTCTCTATGAGTCAGGATTACCAACACGATTTGTTTTTTCTACTGCACGATGTGGCGCGGCTGATCCGCGTGGAGGCGGATAAGCGGGCACGGGTGCACGGCATGACCAGGGCGCAATGGGGGATGGTGCTAATACTCGGCCGCAACCCCGGTCTCAGCCAGAAAGAAGTGGCGGATCTGCTGGATGTGGAGCCGATCTCCGTGGCCCGGCTCGTGGACCGGCTGGCGGCAGCCGGGATGGTGGAGCGCCGGGCCGATGAGCAGGACAGGCGCATCTGGCGGCTGCACCTGTTGCCCGCCGCCACCTGCCTGCTCAACGAGATACGCCGCGAGCGCGAGGCGCTGACCAGCTTCGTGGCCACCGGCATCACGCCCGAACAGCGCGCCACGATGGTCGAAGGGCTGCTGCGGATGAAGGCCAATTTGCAAAACGCCGACACACAAGCCGGGCGGGACAAACCTGCCGGCGTATTGGAGGAGAGTGCGTAATGTCACAAACCAGTACCGTGGCACGCGATCGAGCCGGGCCGGAGCGTCCCGGGGCCATCGCCGTGCGGCAGGCGAACCGCAGCCGCCTCCTGCGTCCAGCGCTCATGCTGGGCGGCGTGCTGGTTGTGCTGCTGGGCTCGCTCCTGTTCTGGCTGGCTGGCGGGCGTTACGTCTACACCGACGATTCCTACGTGGATGCCGGTAAGGTCTCGCTCTCCACGGACGTGCCGGGGCTGGTGGCGGATATTTATGTGCACGACAATCAGCATGTGGAAGCCGGGCAAAAATTGTTCAGCCTGGACCAGTCGGCCTTCACCATAGCGGTGCAACGGGCACGGGCGGAGGTGGCGCAGGCGGTGCTGGACGTGAACGCCGCCAAGCGCGGCTACGCCCAGGCGCTGGCGCAGATCGCGGAGCAGAAAACCCTGGTGCAGAAGGACCAAGCGGATCTGGACCGCTACGCGGCGGTAGTAAAGAATGGCGGCACCACCCGCGCTATTTATGACGATGCGCGCTTCACCTTGCAGGGGGACCAAGCAAAACTGGTGCAGATGGAAAATGCGGCCGGAATGCAGCTAGTGAAGCTGCTCGGC
>JAQUAC010000242.1 GCA_028687415.1 Acidocella sp.
AGGAGGAGTACACCCCGGCGTAACCCAGGGAAAGGCTCTCGCGGTCGACGCGCACCGGGCGGTCCTGCAAGGGGCGCACCAGATCGTCGGCGGCGTCCATCAGCATGAACAAATCACAGCCGGTCTCGATGCCATCGCGGTCCAGCACGGCGATCAGCGCCTCCAGCGGCGCGTTGCCCGCCCCGGCCCCCATGCCGGCGAGCGAGGCATCGACCCGCACGGCGCCGGCCTTGATGCCAGCCACCGCGTTAGCCACGCCCAGCGTCAGGTTATGGTGGGTATGCACGCCGATCTCGGTCTCAGGCTTCAGCGCCCGGCGCACCGCGGTCACGCGCTCGAAGTACTGCTCGGGCAGCAGCGCGCCGGCGGAATCGGTCACGTACACGCATTCCGCGCCGTAGCTTTCCATCAGCTTGGCTTGCTCGACCAGCTTCTCCACCGGGGCCATGTGCGCCATCATCAGGAAGCCCACCGTGTCCAGGCCCAGCGTGCGCGCAGCCTCGATATGCTGGCGGGAGACATCGGCTTCGGTGCAATGCGTGGCGATACGCACCGAGCGCGCGCCCGCCTCCTTGGCGATCTTCAGATCATGCACGGTGCCGATGCCGGGCAGCAGCAGGATGGTCGGCACCGCGTGCTTGCACACGCTGGCGACGGCGGCGATCCATTCCGCGTCGTCATGCGCGCCGAAGCCGTAATTGAAGGTGGAGCCGGCGATGCCGTCGCCATGGCTGATCTCAATGGCGTCGACATGGGCGGCGTCCAGCGCGCGGGCGATGGCGGTGACGGCGTCCAGCGAGTACTGGTGGCGGATGGAGTGCATGCCGTCGCGCAGCGTGACATCCTGCACATAGAGCTTGTTCGGATTGGGGCGGGCCATTTACGCAGCTTCCTTGATGAGTTCGCGCGCCGCCCAATGATCGGCGGTGACCAGCGCGGCGGATGTCATGATGTCGAGATTGCCGGCGTAAGCAGGCAAGTAGTGCGCGGCACCTTCAACTTCGAGCAGGATGGTGGTCTTCAGCCCGGTGCAGAAGCCGATGCCGGGGATACGCACCGGGGCGTTGTCGCCGATGGTCTCGAACTGCGCCTTCTGCTTCAGCCGGTAGCCGGGCACGTAGCTCTGCACGGTCTTCTCCATCTCCAGGATGGAAGCCTCAATGGCTTCACGCGAGCCGCCCTGGGAGAGCACGAACACGGTGTCGCGCATGATCAAGGGGGGCTCTGCGGGGTTGAGAATGATGATCGCCTTACCGCGCTACACGCCGCCGAGCTGCTCGATGGCGTGCGAGGTGGTCTCGGTGAACTCGTCGATATTCGCGCGGGTGCCGGGACCGGCGGATTTCGAGGAGATCGAGGCGACGATCTCGCCATAAACCACGCGGTCAACGACGCGCTTCACGGCATAGACCATCGGGATGGTGGCCTGGCCGCCGCAGGTGACCATGTTCACATTCGGCGCGTCGATATTGGCGTCGCCATTGATGGCGGGGATGGTGAAGGGGCCGATGGCGGCGGGGGTGAGGTCGATGACTTTCTTGCCGTCGGCTTGCAGGAGCGCGTTGTTCTTGATGTGGGCACCGGCGGAGGTGGCGTCGAACACCACCTTGATCTCGTTGTAATTGGGCAGCTTGCGCAGACCCTCGATGCCCTCATGCGTCACCGGCACGCCCAGGCGCGCGGCGCGGGCGAGGCCGTCGGAATTCGGATCGATACCGACCATGGCGCCCATCTCCAGGTTCTTGGAGGTGCGCATGATCTTGATCATCAGGTCGGTGCCGATATTGCCGGAACCGATGATGGCGGCTTTTACCTTGGCCATTCTGTTACTCCTTCGCAAAACAGGCGCGCACGGCGCCGAGACCTTCGATGCGCACATCGAACACGTCGCCCGGCTGCACCGGGGCCATCGGGCCGAGCGCGCCGGAGAGGATGGTGTCGCCCGCCAGCAGCGGCCGGCTGAGCCGGGCCATGGTTTTGGCCAGCCACAGCGCCGCGTTCAGCGGCGAGCCGAGGCAGGCCGCCCCGGCGCCGACCGAGACCGGCTCACCGGCTTTTTCCATCACCATGCCGCACAGGCGCGGATCGAAATCCTTCAGCGTGACCGGGCGGGAGCCGAGTACGTATAGGCCGGAGGAGGCGTTGTCGGCGATGGTGTCGGTGATGCGGATGTCCCAATTGGCCACGCGCGAGCCGACGATCTCGATGGCCGGAACGGCGTACTCGATGGCGCGGAACAGATCCGCGGCGGTGAGTTGCGGCTCGGTGAGATCGCAGCCCAGCACGAAGGCGATCTCGGCTTCCACCTTCGGCTGCAGCACGTCGGAGAGGGCAACTTCCTCGGCATCGCCGCGCGCCATGTCGGCGAACAGCATGCCGTAATCCGGCTGGCCGACGCCGAGTTGCTTCTGCACCGCCAGCGAGGTCAGCCCGATCTTGCGCCCCACCAGACGCTGCCCGGCATCCAGCGCGCGCTGCGTGTTCAGCGCCTGCACCGCATACGCCGCCTCAACATCGCCTTCAGCCAGCAGCGTGCGGATAGGTGCAACAGGCACGCCGCGCCGCGCCGCTTCAAACAGCAGGTCAGAAGCCTGCCGAATATGATCTTGGAAACTCATGAAGCAGCCTTACAGTTTAACGCAAACATTGGTCATTTCGGTATAGAATTCGAGCAAGTAAACGCCGCCATCAAAACTCAGCATCGCCTGACGACCACCAAAATTACCGCAATATTCCGACTTGCCCAGCTCATCCAGCCGTAGTGACAGCCCCCGTTTTGAGCTTACGTAAATCGACAGATAAGTCACACAGCGCCTCCCGGTCAGGCTTCGCCTCAGCACTGATCATCAGCTTCGCCAACTTCATATCGCGACCATTATTGATCGCCACCGCGCCAATGACACACCCATCTGTGAGACCAAACAGCATATATTTGCCACTGGACACATCACCACGCGTGATCCATTCCCCCGCCTCATACTTACCGGCTACCTGGAAGTTCACGCCATATTGGTCAGTCCAATACCACGGCACCTCCGGGGCACTGCCTTTGCCCGTTACCATCGCCTGGCCAGCACAACTACCCTGATGCATTGCGTTAGCCCATGTCTCCTGCCTGACAGTAGCTCCAACAAAGGGCTGATACTGACGGGCGATGTCCCCCGCAGCAAAGATTTCCGGCACACTGGTGCGGCACAGTTCATCCACCAAAACGCCGTCCTGTATCGTCACTCCCGCAGTCCGCGCTAACTCGTCATTCACCTGCACGCCTACGCCATACAAGATAGCATCCCCCTCAAAGACCCGGCCATCAGCAGCGCGCAAATGGAACTTACCGTCGGCACCGCGTACAGCCTCCGACAGTTCGACGCTAAGCTCGAACTTGACGCCATGCTGCTCATGCAGCCCACGCAGGGTATCCGCCAACGGCACCGGAACACCGCGGGTCATAAGGCGCGGCGCACGCTCCAACACAGTTACAGTAAGGCCTAACGTGGCAGCGCTAGCTGCCACTTCCAACCCGATGATGCCACCACCAACTACCAGAAGATGCCGCCCCGGGCGCAATTCCTTTTGCAATCCCCAGCTATCCTCCAACGTGCGCAGCAAGTGCACGCCCTCACCCAGCGCATCAAGCAACGGATAGCGTCGGGCCCGTGAGCCTGTGGTCAACAACAGCTTATCATAGGACAGCACCTCGCCGTCCGCGAACACCAATTGCCTTACAACCGAATCAATGTGCTCTACACATGTGCCAAAATGGCACTCCACATTGTGCGCTTCATAGTAGTTGTCAGGATAAATTGGCAGTTGCACTGCCTTTGGAGAGAGCAACACTTCTTTGGAGAGTGGGGGACGCTCATAAGGTGCATGCGGCACCTCACCGATCAGCACGATACGCCCCGCGAATCCCGCGGTCCGCATGGCTGCGATAGCGGCGGCACCAGCATGGCCGGCACCGACTACGACATAAACCGGCCCACTCATACCGCCACCGGCCGCGCAGTCGCCAAAGCCATGCCGTCGAGCCATTCATCAATGGCGCTATAGTAACGTACCTGCGCCTCATAGGGGGCGATAGCGCGCAGGCAGGCAAAGGAGGCGATCCAGGCGCGAATCTCTTGCCCTCCGCGTCCCCCCATCTCGGCGATCTCCTCGTCTGTCATGGTTTTGAAGCGATCAAAATCACTTGCCAGGAAGCTGCGCAACAGCCCCTCATCCCATGCGGCGTTCAGCGGCAATGTCTGACCGTTGCCCTCGCCCGCCGCTAGCTTGCGGCCGTTCTCCAGCACACGCGCCTGGCGCACCTGCCGTGCCTCCGGTGTGGGATTCCG
>JAQUAC010000013.1 GCA_028687415.1 Acidocella sp.
GGCCCTCCGGTAGGCCGGGGGGCGGGGCGATATTCCGGGGTAAAGGCCGCGCCGGGGGCGTCGCGGGCGGGCGGGGCACTTGCTGCACAAAGCGCAGCCGCTCCACCATGTTATGCCCCAGTGCCAGGTTCAGCCGGGAGATGACCTGCGGTTCCAGCAATTGCAGCTCCATGGCCGTGGGGCCAGTGCAGCCCAGCGTGAGCGTGCCGCCGGCGAATTTCACCGGCACGGCGCGGGCGGCGAGGTCCGCCCCGGCCAGTTGCGGCCAGTCCGCCAGCAGTTGCGCGGCGGCGGGGGCGCGGCGGCGGAAGGCCGGGCGCAGCACCGGGGCCAGCAGCCCGGCTATGCCGCGCGGGCCGTAGTTGCGTGGCAGCGGCTCCGGGGGCAAGTCTGACTCCCGTGCAACACGCTTCTTCCTTTCCCCCGGCACGGCAACTCCTTTCCTGGTACGCGAAACACCGCCGTCATCTGCCATGGCGCGCCGCTCCAGGCCAAGCCGCGGAGCCATACCATGTCTGGCTCTCGGAGATCATGCTGCAACAGACTGTGGTGGCCACCGTGCATCCCTATTACGCCAAATTTCTGGCCGCGTATCCACGGGTGGAAGATCTTGCCGCAGCATCGGTGGAGGATGTGTGCGGCCATTGGGCCGGGCTTGGCTACTACGCCCGCGCCCGCAACCTGCATAAATGCGCCGTGCGCGTGGCCGAATTGGGCGGATTTCCGTGTACAATCGAGGGGCTGCGCGATTTACCCGGTATCGGGCCGTACACTGCCAATGCCATCGGCGCTATCGCCTTCGGCCTGCCGGTGCTGCCGGTGGACGGCAATGTCGAGCGCATTGCCGCCCGCATCTTCGCCATCACCACGCCGCTGCCCGCGGGCAAGCCCGAAATCACCGCCGCCGCGCAAGGCTTCATGGCGGATAAGGCGGCGCAAAAGGCGCCGAGTGATTTCGCCCAGGCGCTGTTCGATTTGGGCGCAAGCCTTTGCGCCCCAAAAAACCCGGATTGCCCAAGCTGCCCCTGGAAAGCCCATTGCCGGGCGCATCAGCAAGGCATTGCCGCCACCCTGCCCGCGCGGGCGAAGAAGCCTGAGCGCCCGCGCCGTATTGGCTCCGCCTACGTGCTGCTGGACAAAGCGGGCAACGTGCTGCTGCTGCGCCGCCCGCCGCGGGGGCTGCTGGGCGGCATGCTGGCCCTGCCGGAAACCCCGCCCGCTAGTGTCACCTGGGCGGAGGCGGGCAGCATCGAACATATTTTTACCCATTTCACCCTGACGTTGAGCGTGTTCGTGGCGCGGTGCAAAACCCTGCCCAAGGGCGCGCTCTCCGCCCCCGCCGCCACGGCGCAATTGCCCAGCGTGATGCGTAAAGCGCTTGACGCCGGGTGTCGGGCGCTCAACCATAACGCATGATGAGTGATCCGCATGATGGCCTGCTGGCCATTGATACCCATGTCGACATCCCCTGGCCGGATGGGCCCAGCCCGTTCGAGGACGGCCCGCGCTGCGTCGATCTACCCAAGCTGCGGAAAGGCCGCGTCGCCGCCGTGTGCTTCGCCGCTTACGTGCCGCAGGGGCCGCGCGACGCCGCCGGGCATCTGGCCTCCAGCGGCCGGGCTCGCGCCATGCTGGCGGCCATCGCCGCCATGGCGCCGGCGGATGGCTCGGGCGGCATGCTCGCCACCACGGCGGATGGCATCGAGGCCGCCTTCGCCGCAGGCAAGCCGGGCATCATCCCGGCTATCGAGAACGGCTACGCCATCGGGCGGGATATCTCATTGCTGGATGAATTCGCCGCCGCCGGGGTGCGCTACATCACCCTGACCCATAACGGGCATAACGAGATCGGCGACGCGGCCATCCCGCTGCCCAATCTGGGCGACCAGGAGGTCGAGCATGGCGGGCTCTCGGATTTTGGCCAGTCGGCCATCGATCGCATGAACGAGCTGGGCATATTGGTCGATATCTCGCACAGCGCGAAATCCACCATGATGCAGGCGGCGCGGCGCTCGCGCAGCCCGGTACTGGCCACGCATTCCTGCATGCGGACGCTGTGCGACCATAAGCGCAACCTGGATGACGAGCAGCTGGAATTGCTCGCCGCCACGGGTGGGCTGGCGCAGATTACCCTCGTCTCCGGCTTTCTGCGCAGGCATGCCCACGCTAGTGACCTCACCGTGGCGGACATTGCCGACCATGTGGATTACGCCGTGAAACGCATGGGCATCGACCATGTCGGTATCGGCACGGATTTCGATGGCGGCGGTGGCGTACGCGGCTTCATGAACGCCTCCCAGGTGCCGAACCTTACCGCCGAACTCGCCCGTCGTGGCTATAACCACGAGGAGTTGGCGAAAATCTGGGGTGGTAACTTCCTCCGCCTGCTGCGCCAAGCTGAGAGTCTGATTCCGGCGCAGCCGGTCCAGGCTTAAGCTTATTTCCGCTCGCTGGTCAGGTATTCGGTCAGGGCGCCGGCGATAAGGGAGAGGATGATCGCCTTCTTCGGGTCCCGGCGGATGAGAATGCCAGCGAGGCGCGCGGCAATACCGAGCGAGCCGCCGAGATCAAGCGGGCCGGGCTGCTGCTTGCGCCGAATATAGCGCAGAATCATGCCGCCAATGAAGCCGGTGAGACCGGCAATGACAAACAGCACACCACCAGTAATGACAGCGGCGGCGGCATTGCCGAAATGTTGCGCGACCCACAGGAAGAACCCGGCGACGAGGAAACCGAGCGCCGCCAGGGCGATGCAGAGCACCGCAGTGGCAACGCTCCCCCAGAGCGCGGCGCTTTTCAGAACAAGACTGGCGCGCCTGGAGACAGACATCGACTAGACTTACTTGCGGCGCAGAAGCTGCGTGGCAAGCACACCGGCGCCAAAGGCGATAGCGATGCTAGCCAGCGGCCGGGTTTCAACCTGATGTTCAAGCTTGTTGACGGCATCCTTGCTGGTGCCCTTGATTTTGCAGGAGAGATGGCCAAGCTCCTCCTCCAGCGAGGCGATGCGCGAGGACAAACTACCACCATTCAGATAGGCGCTGATCTGGTCCAGCGCCTCATGGGCGTTATCGCTAAGCTTGCCTTTTACCCCGGCGATCTCCGCGCGGAATTTATCGAACTCCTGCCTAAGGAAGCTGATGCTGGCATCGTTATGGTCGATTGGTGTTTCATTCATGTGCAAACCTCCTGGCTGACGATCTACCACTTCGTCGGGCATCGTAAGCTTTTCAACGGCATTCGACTATAATTGCCGGTAATGCGCAACAGCCTTGCGGTGGCTGCGGGGTTGAGTAGCGGTTTGGCTTGCGTGGCGTGGGGGTGAGTGGCATGTCCGCATATTCATGCAAGCATTCACGTTCCGGCTCCGGGCCTCGGTGGCGCTGCTTTTGGTGGTGGCGGGGGGAGGCGTGGCGCGGGCGCAATTCTCTATGTTCGCCGGGGCGCCGAACTCGCTGGCCCCGCTGGTGCGGGCTGTTGCCCCCAGCGTGGTAGGCATAGAGGTGACGGAAGCGCCGGAGACCTCGCCCCCTCCAGCTTTGGCGCCGTTGCAGCCGGGCGGCCATGCCCATGCGCCGCATCTCGCCCAGGCGGCGGGCTCGGGCTTCATCATCAGCCCTGACGGCATGATCGTCACCAATGACCACGTAATCGCCGGAGCCGCGCATATCGGCGTGACGCTGGATAATGGCGAGCATTACACCGCCCGGCTAATCGGCGCGGACGACCTGACGGATATCGCTGTCATTAAAATCTTGTCATCCCATCCGCTATCGGCGGCGCGCTGGGGGGACTCCTCCACCGCCCAGGTGGGAGATTGGGTGCTGGCTGCCGGCAACCCGTTCGCGCTCGGCAACTCATTCACATTAGGCATCATTTCCGCCGAGGGGCGGGATATTGGCGATGGTCCGTTCACACATTTCCTGCAGCTGGACGCGCCGATAAACCCCGGTAATTCCGGTGGCCCCGCATTCAGCATGGCGGGCACGGTGATTGGTATAAATTCAGCTATAGTCTCGCCTTCCGGCGGGTCGGTGGGGATTGGCTTCGCCATTCCCAGCAACAGCGCGGCTCCGATCGTCAGTACGCTGATTGCTCACGGTGCGGTGGCGCGCGGATGGCTAGGCGTCTCTGTGCAGGACCCGGCGGGGGGGGCGCAGGCGGCCGACGGCGGCGCGGTCATCACTGGAATAGAGCCCGGAGGACCAGCGGACCGGGCCGGACTTGTCCCCGCCGAGATGGTGCTTACAGTTAACGGCGATTCAATCTCCGGCGCGGCGGGGCTGACCCGCGCCATTGCCTCCATGCTGCCAGGCAGTAAGGTGCTGCTAGGGGTCAGCAGAGATAACCATATATTTCAAACACTGGTTATCGTCGGGCGCCGGCCGGTTCAGTTAGGGGAATAAGAATGCGGATACTGGTCGTGGAGGACGATAAAGACGTGGCCAGCTTTGTCGTGAAGGGGTTGCGCGAGGCGGGGCATACCGTGGAGCATGCCGATAACGGGCGGGACGGTCTGTTCCTTGCCGCATCAGAAAATTTCGACGCAATCATTCTGGACCGCATGCTGCCCGGCGGCATAGACGGTCTGCGCCTGCTGGAAACATTGCGCGGCCAGGACAATGCCACACCGGTCCTATTCCTCTCGGCGCTTGGCCAGGTCGACGACCGGGTGAAGGGGCTGAAAGCCGGCGGTGACGATTACCTGACCAAGCCCTTTGCTTTCGCTGAGCTGCTGGCGCGGGTGGAGGCGCTGACCCGCCGCGGCAAGAATGACGGCCCGGCCACGCGCCTGCTCGTGGGAGATCTGGAGATGGACCTGCTGTCGCGCACCGTGCGCCGCGGCCAGCACAAGATCGACCTGCAGCCGCGCGAATTCCGTCTGCTGGAATATCTGATGCGCCATGCCGGGCAGGTCGTCACCCGCACCATGCTGCTGGAAGGCGTGTGGGATTACCATTTTGACCCGCAAACGAATGTGATCGATGTGCACGTCTCACGCCTGCGCCAGAAGATAGACAAGCCTTTCGAGCTTCCGCTGCTGCATACCGTGCGCAATGCCGGTTACATGCTGCGTGCCGAAGAGGTCTAGCCCCGGCACGCCGGATCGTGATGAATAAGCTCAAGTTCTTGAGTTTCGGTCTGTCGAGGCCGCCGGCAAAAGCCCGGCGACCGGCGCGGCGGTATCCCTGGCTTCTAATCCGTTCGGCCGGAATACGTTTTGCCCTTGTCTACGCCGTGGTGTTTGGCCTCTCAGCCTTCTTGCTCGCCATTTCGCTTTGGTACTCCACCTTGGGGCTGTTGCAGCGCCAGGTGGAGAGTGCCGTGCGCACCGATATCGCGGCGTTGCTGGAGCACGAGACGATCGGCGGTCTGCCCTCGGTCATTTCCGCCATCCGGGGCCGGTTGGCCGATGCAGGGGGCAGTGACGGGATCTATTTGTTGGCCGATCCGTCAGGGAACCGGATTGCAGGCAATCTCGACCGCTGGCCGGTGGGGCTGAACAATGACGAGGTCTGGTACCAACTGCCGGTGAGCCGCAATGGCGAGAGCAGCATCGCGTTGCTGCGTGCCGAGAACCTGCCGGATGGTGTGCGGCTGCTGGTGGGCCGGGATGTGCGCGCACGCGCACAGCTGAGCATGGTGCTGCAGAAGGGGCTGATCTGGGCCGCCTGCCTGATGGTCGTGCTCGGCGTGCTGGGAGCACTGCTCATCCGCTCACTGTTCCGGCGCATGATCGGCAATATTGCCACGACCACCAGGGCCATCGCGCGCGGCGATCTCGCGCGCCGGGTGCCGCTAACTGGGCTGGGTGATGAGTTCGATGAGCTTGCCGTCATCATCAACGACATGCTGGAGCGTATCTCGCGGCTGATGGACGGTGTGCGACAGGTTTCCAACGCTATCGCGCACGATCTGCGCACGCCGATTACGCGCGCGCGTACGCGGCTGGAGGATGCCGCCCGGTATGCGCGTGAACCAGCGGAGATGGAGCAGGCCATAGAGCGCGCCATGCTGGATCTTGACGGTATTGTTGCCGTGTTCGAGGCGTTGCTGCGCATCGCCGAGATTGAAGCCGGATCGCGCCGTGCCGCCTTTGCCGTTATCGACCTAGCGCCACTGCTGCGTGACATGGATGAGTTGTACAGCGCCGTGGCTGAAGAGCGGGGGCTGTGCCTGCAAACCGTGATCCAGGCACCGTTGCCAGTGCTGGGAGACCGCGAGCTGGTGCAGCAGGCGGTGGCGAACCTTCTCGACAATGCCTTGAAATTTTCGCCGCCGTCGACGGTGATCTTGCTCACGGCGCGGTTGGAGGAATCGGTGGTGGAAATTTCGGTGGCGGATCGCGGTAGCGGGATTGCTGAGCAGGACCGTGATCGCGCGATGGAGCGGTTTTTCCGGGGGGAAGCCGCACGCAACACCTCGGGCTCCGGGTTGGGGTTGGCCCTGGTGGTGGCGGTGGCGCAGCTGCATAACGGCACGCTGCAATTGATGGATAATCATCCCGGCCTGCGTGCGGTGCTCTGCATTCCGGCACGGGGGTAACAAAAACCGGCGCCGCTTTCACGGCACCGGTTTTGGCTGGGTTACGAGATTTCGACTGCCGCCGTCTCCAGATCATGCTCGATGCCCGCCAGAACCTGCGGCGAGCGGAGGCGTACAAAGGTGAACCACGCAAAGCCGAGCAGCAGGTAGGCCCCGAACGCGTAGGGGAAGTAGTTATATGGTGCTGACGGCACCGGGTACACGCTGCCGCCCAGGGCGAAGAGCATGAAGACCACGCCCAGCACGCCGGTCACCACGGTGCCAAGCTTCAGTTCGCCCGTGCCTTTGAGGAACACCGGTGCCGCAATGGAGCAGAGCGCGTACACGATGATGAAGCCGTAAGAGGCGAGCGTGCCATACCAGCCATAGGTGTTGGTTTCGGCTTGGCCAGAGAAAGCGGCGCAGACCACGAAGTTCAGCACGGCGCCGCAGGTGAGCGCGATGATGGGGGTGCGGTGCGTCTTGTTCACCAGGCCCATTGAGTTGTGTACGAACTGGTAGCGGCCGAGTGAGAACAGCATGCGGCCGAACGCGTTCAGAGAGGCCAGGGCGCAGGCGAAAGAGGATACGGTGGCGCCGAAATACACCGGGGCGGTCATCCATTTACCGACCTTGTTGGTGATGTCGCCGATTGGCGCGGCACTGCTGCCAAGGGCGGCGGCATCATCCCCGAAGCCCTGGGTGATGGCATAGGTGGTGATCATGAAGAACAGGCCCGAGGAGACCGCCGTCCAGATAATTGCCTTGGGAATGGTAACGTGCGGGTTCTTGGTCTCCTTGCCCAGCGAGGCAGCGGATTCGAAGCCCACGAAGGAGAAGATGCCGAACACGATGGCCTGGGTGATGCCGCCAAAGCTGGCCCCCTTGAGGCTGAGCTGTGTGGTGTCTGGCTTGAAGCCGGAATGTGCCAGGGTAACGACGATCACCGCCAGGATGATAGTCATCGAGATACCCTCAAGCGTGAGGCCGATGCGCGAGGAGATCCGCACGTCGCGCGTCGCGAACATCCAGATCAGCCCTGAGATGATGAGGTACATCACCGCGTTCGGGACCGCGAGGGTGATGCCGAGGGAGGCGAAGAAGGTCTTCACGAAAATGGAAGTGGCGATGGTGAGCGCCATGGCAGTGAAGAGATATGCCGCGAGCATGGCCCAGCCGGACAGCACGCCCCAGACCGGCCCCAGGCTGCGCGACACATAAATGAAGAACGAGCCAGCCGCTGGAATACGCCCGGCCAGCTTGGAGATGTTCAGCGCCACGATGAACAGCGCCGCCGTGCAGAGCATGAAGACGAACCAGGACGCCGTTCCGGCCATGCTGGCAACGACCGCAACCGACAGGGCGGGCGTCAAGGTGGGTGAGACATTGGCCACAGACTGGCCGAGTGTCTCGACGAACGATAGGCTATCCTTACGCAACTCCGACATCGAAAATCCCCGTGGTTCTGGCTGGAACCCGTGAGACCGGCAAAGCAAACCCTGAACGCCACCGGCATATTAAGGCACCGGAGGTCGCAAGGTTTCTTTTAACTCAAAAAAAGTTCTTGGCAAGCACCCGCAACGGGAGCAAGGGGGCCAGCCCAGGCGGGTGGACTAGACCCCCACGCGATCCTCGGCGCCGATGCCCAGCTGCTTGAGCTTGCGGTGCAGCGCGCTACGCTCCATGCCTACGAAATTCGCGGTGCGCGAGATATTGCCGCCGAAGCGCAGCAGTTGCGCCTGCAGATACTGCGTCTCGAACACATCCCGCGCCTCGCGCAAGGGCAACGCCATCACATCTGCCGCCGGGTCTATCGCCAGGGCGCGCGGGGCGTGGGCGGAAAGCTCCGTCGGCAGATGCTCGGCATGGAATGCCTCGCCCGGCTCATTCGAGCGCATGATCATCAGCCAGTCCATGATGTTGCGCAGTTGGCGTACATTGCCCGGCCAGTCATGTGCCTGCAGCGCGGCGACGGCGTCCGACCCCAGACAGCGCGCCGGCAGGCCGGAGATTTCCGCCGCGTGCTTTAAAAAGCTCTCGGCCAGAGCTGGAATGTCCTCGCGCCGCTCCTTTAGCGAGGGTACCCGCAGCGGCACCACGGCCAGGCGGTAATAGAGGTCCTCGCGGAACCGCCCGGCGGCGATCTCCGCCTGCAGATACTTCGCCGTGGTGGCGAGTACGCGGATATCCACCTTCACCCGCGCATTGCCGCCCACGCGCTCGAAGCTCTGGTCCTGCAGCACGCGCGCGATCTTGCCTTGCGTTTCCAAGGGGAGTTCGGAAACTTCGTCGAGCAGCAAGGTGCCGCCATGGGCGCGTTCCAGCACGCCAACCTTGCGCGGTGTATCGGCTGTGGCTTCTACGCCGAACAATTCGCTCTCGAACTTCTCCGGCGCCAGTATGCCGCAGTTCAGTACCACGAATGGCCCTTCCGCGCGGCGGGATTTGGCGTGGATCATCCGCGCCACGATCTCCTTGCCGGAGCCGGGCGCACCGGAGATCAGCACGCGCGAGCCGGTGGGCGCCACGCGTTCCACGGCGGTGCGCAGGGATGAAATGCCGTTGCCCTCGCCGGTCAAATTCGTCTCATTGCCCACGCGCAGGCGCAGCTCGGCATTCTCGGCGGTCAGCTTCGCCGCCTCCAGCGCGCGCTTCACCACCAGCAGCAGGCGGTCCGAGTTGAATGGCTTCTCGATAAAGTCGTAGGCGCCGCGCTGAATCGCTGCGACGGCGGTCTCGATCGTGCCGTGGCCGGAGAACATCACCACCGGCACGCGCGGCACCTCTTGGTGCAGCACCTCCAGAATGCCGATGCCATCGAGCTTGGAGCCTTGCAGCCACACATCGAGGATCACGAGATTTGGCCGGCGTGCGCGGTACGCCGCCAGCGCCTCGTCGGAGGTGCCGGCGCTACGGGCCTCATAGCCCTCATCGCGCAAAATCGCCTCAACCAGCAGGCGGATATCCGGCTCGTCATCAACGATCAGAATCTCGGTCATTGCTGCGGCAACTCCTCTATCGCGTCTTCTGTTTCGGCCGGTGCCAGAGCGGGCAGGATCAGGCTCACTTCAGCGCCCACACCACCTGGGGCGGGTTTCAGCTCCAGCCGCCCACCATGGTCCTCCATGATCTTGGCGACAATGGCAAGGCCAAGTCCGGTACCCTTGGGCTTATGCGTCACATAGGGCTCTATTAACCGCGCGCGGTCAGTTTCCGGCAGGCCCACGCCGTCATCGGTCACGCTCAACACCGCCATGCCGCCTTGCGCGCGCAGGCGCAAGGTCACATGTTTGGCCCCCTCGCGCATTGAGACCGCATCCGCCGCATTTTGCAGCAGGTTCGTCAGCGCTTGGCCGAGCAGCCGGCGGTCGCATACGGCGCGCAACGGTTCGTCTATTTCCACCTGCCAGGTGATATGAGGTTGCGCCACGCGTTGCAGCACCATCGCCTCGCGCGCGATTCGCTCCAGCGATTCGGTGCGCATCACCGGGGCCGGCATGCGCGCGAAGGTGGAGAATTCATCCACCATGCGGCCGATATCGCCCACATGCCGCACGATCGTATCCGCGCACAGGGTGAAGCTTTCGGGGTCGGAGGTGATCTCCTTGGCGAAGCGGCGCTTCAGCCGCTCGGCGGAAAGCTGAATGGGCGTTAGCGGGTTCTTGATCTCATGCGCGATCCGGCGCGCCACATCCGCCCAGGCAGCCTTGCGCTGGGCCGAGAGCAGCTCGGTCACGTCGTCGAACGTCACAATAAACCCAACCGCTGTCTCCGCCTTCATTTCCGCCCCGATGCGCACCAGCAGCATGCGTTTCTGCATCGCATGGCCATGCTCGATCTGTGCCGTCGCCGGGCGCTCGGGGGAGTTCATCACCACTGCGATCAGCGGTCCGAATTCAGGCGCGACATTGGCGAGATTGAGGCCGATCTGAGGCACTAGGTCGATCCCCAGCAAATCCGAGGCAGCGCGGTTCGCGAGTTCAATCCGCCCGTTATTGTCCAGTCCGATCACGCCGGCGGAAACCCCCGCCAGCACCGTCTCCGTAAAGCGCCGCCGCTCGTCAAGCTGGTTGTTCACGTCCAGCAGCTCGCTGCGCTGTGCCGCTAGCTGCGCCGTCATTTTATTGAAAGCGCGCGAGAGGCCCGCCATCTCGTCGCCGGTATCCTTTTCCGGTACGCGCACGGCGAGATCGCCGTCGCGCACCTTCTCCGCGGCACGGATCAGATGCCCGATGGGCTTGGCGATCTGGTTGGCGATAACGAGGCCGAAGCCGACCAGCGCCGAGAGCACCAGCAGCGCCAGCACCGCGATGATGAGCGCGAAGGATATCTCCAGCCCGGCGCGGTTTTTGGAAAGCCGCTGATACTCCGCCACGGCCCGCTCGGTCTTGCTCACATGGTCGAGAATCGCCGGGTCGATGGGCTTCTCGATCATCAGCATCAGAGGCGGCGTGAGTTCGAGCTTGATGACCGCCTGCTCCACCGTGCTTCCCGGCGGGCTGATCACCGGCACCTGGTCGTTCTGGGCCTGCGAGATTGCCCGCGAATCCGGCACGGTCGCCGCCATGCCCGCGAACAGCCCGGCCGAGGCCACGATCTCCCCGTTCAGTGGCTGGAAGATCACCGCCTGGGTCAGGCCGCGCACTGTCGCCTGGGTGACCAGATACGAGGCGAACTCGTTCGGGTCGCCAAAGAAGACACTGCCGTTCTGTGAGAGATCGTTTGCCATGGCCAGCGCATCCAGCCGGATGTCGTTATTGTGTTCTTGCAGGTAGCCTTGAGCCACCTGATTGCTCTCATCCAGCGCCGTCTGCACACGCTGGTTGAACCAAGCCTGAATGCCAAAGTTGAAGAACACGATGGCAAAAACCGCCACCAGAATGGCCGGTACCGCTGCCACGCCGCCGAACAGGAACACCAGCCGCACATGCAGCCTAGCCCCGGCGGCACCGCGCCGGTGCTCCAGCACCACGCGCGTCACCCGCCCGGCGAGCACGATAATGAGCAGCAGCAGCGCGGCGAAATCCGCCACGATCATGCCCACCGCCGTGCCGGAATGCACGGAGAACTTTACCCGCCCGGCCAGTACCGCGAAAGAGGCGATACCCAGCAGCAGCGCCATGGACGCCACCAGCAGGGTCGAGACCCGCCCGAGCAGAAAATCCATAATATAGGCCAGCCCCGAGCGCGGCGGCATGTCGTCGCCGTTGGCCATCAGACGGTTGGCCAGTTTCGGGTCATTCTGGCCATGTGCGTTACCCCACCCGGCGCTGCACGCCGATGCCGTGCTCGCGGATCTTCTTGCGCAACGTATTGCGGTTGAGGCCGAGCAATGCAGCGGCGCGGATCTGGTTGCCGCGCGTTTCCGCCAGGGTCATGCGGATGAGTGGGCGCTCCAGCTCCGCCAAGGCGCGCTCATACAGCACGCCTTCCTCGCCGGATTCGCGGATGGTGGCGAGCAGGCGGGAGATATGCCGTTCCACCACGGTGGTCATGCTGTCCGCATCGTCGCCGCTGGCGGCGGGGGCAGGTTCCTCGGCCACGGTGTAATCCGCCAGCTCCTGGGCCAGAATGGCCTCAGTGATGACCGGCTGTGGCACCAGCGCCGCCAGACGGCGGATCAGGTTCTCCAGCTCGCGCACATTACCCGGCCAGCGATAGGCCGAGAGCATGGCCATGGCGGCGGGGTCGATGGTCTTTGCCGGCAACCCTTCGGCTTGCGCCTTGTTGAGGAAATGCTGGGCCAGCACGGGGATGTCGTCTGGCCGCTCGCGCAAGGGCGGCAGGCGGATGGGCACGACGTTGAGACGGTAGAACAAGTCCTCGCGGAACTGCCCGGAGCGGATCAGCGCGCGCAGATCGCGGTGCGTGGCCGCGACAATGCGGGCATTGGCGCGGATCGGCTGCCGCCCGCCGACGGTGGTGAACTCGCCCTCCTGCAGCACGCGCAGCAGGCGGGTCTGCGCTTCCGGCGGCATGTCGCCGATTTCGTCCAGAAACAGCGTACCGCCATTGGCCTGCTCAAAGCGCCCGACATGCCGGTTGGTGGCCCCGGTGAAGGCGCCGCGCTCATGTCCGAACAGCTCGCTCTCGATAAGCTCACGCGGGATCGCGGCCATGTTGATGGCCACGAAGGGCCCGGCACGGCGGCGGCCGTAATCGTGCAAAGCGCGCGCCACCAGCTCCTTGCCTGCGCCGGATTCGCCGTTGATCATCACGGTCAGGTCGGTGGTCGTGAGCCGGGCGATGATGCGGTAGATCTCCTGCATCGCCGGAGAGCGGCCAATCAGCGGCAGTGCCTCGTCCGGGTTCGGCTTCTGCGCCTCGGTCTGGAGGCTCAGCTGCACTGGCTGCTTCAGCGCCCGGTCCACCACCGCCAGCAAATCGGTCAGGTCGAAGGGCTTGGGCAGATAATCGAAGGCGCCGCGCTGGGTCGCCTGCACCGCCGTGGTCAGGGTGGATTGCGCGCTCATCACGATCACCGGCAGCTCCGGGCGGATGCGGCGGATGCGCGGGATCAGGTCCAGGCCGTTTTCATCCGGCATGATGACATCGGTGATGACGACATCGCCTTCTCCATCCTCCACCCAGCGCCAGAGCGTGGCGGCGGAGGAGGTGGCGCGCACCTGGTATCCGGCCCGGCCTAGCGCCTGGGTAAGCACAGTGCGGATGGAGCGGTCGTCATCGGCGATCAAGACAGTCGGGAGGGTCATTGTATCAGTGCGTACTTTCGGGAGGTTCCTCGAACACCGGCAGATTGATGCGGAATTCGGTGCGTCCGGGGCGGCTGTCCACGTCGATCAGCCCGCCATGGTCGGCGACGATTTTGGCCACCAGGGCCAGGCCAAGCCCGCTCCCCGTGGCCCTGGTGCTGATAAAAGGCTCGAAGAGATGGCGGCGGATATCTTCCGGTATGCCGGGGCCATTATCACGCACGGAGACGAAGAGCGGTAAATTGGCGCGCGAGCGCCCGGTGGCGGCGGAAAGCCGCACGCCATGCTGGAAGCCGGTGGTGAGATGGATCTCGCCATCCTGCCGTTCCGTGCCGGCGATGGCCTCGGCGGCGTTCTTGATCAGATTCAGCAGTACCTGGATCAGCTGATCCCGGTTGCCCAGCACATGCGGCAGGGAAGGATCATAGGTCTCGATGAACTTGATCCGTGCGGCGAAGCCATTGCCCGCCAGCTTGCGCACATGCTCCAGCACGCGGTGGATGTTCACCGCCTGACGCTCCAGCTTCTTCTCGCCGAAGGTCTCCATGCGCTCGACCATGGCGCGGATGCGGTCGGCCTCATCGCGGATCAGTACCGCAAGCTCGCGGTCGGTGGCGGGCGCGCTCATTTCCAGCAGCTGCGCCGCGCCGCGAATCCCGGAGAGCGGGTTCTTCACCTCATGCGCCAAAATCGCAGCCATGCCGGTGATGCTGCGCGCGGCGTTGCGGGCGGACATCTGCTGGTCCAGCGCGCGCGCGGCGGATTCGTCCTGCAGGGTCAGCACCACATAGTCCGGTTGGTCCAGCACCGGGGCGGCCTGCACCGAGCAGCCGCGCCGCGCCATGCGCGGGCCTTCCAGGATCATGTCATGCTCGGCGATGGTGACGCCGCCGCGCCGGGCGCGCTCCAGCACCAGGAAAACCGGGTGGTCCACCGGCAGTATTTCACCGAGATTGGCGTTCAGCAGCAGGGCTTTGGATGAGCCGAAGAACTCTTCCGCCGCATAGTTCACGGCGCAGAATACGTCGTTATCGTCCAGCACCGCCACGGCGAGCGGCAGGGTCTCCAGAATCTGCGAGGCGTCGATCTTGAACTCGGCTTTCTGCCGGGTGGGGCGTTTGACCAACCCGAAGGCCCGCTTGAAGCCGCTCATGCCGCCAATGCCGTTTCGCCGGACGGAGCCATCTCATCCTGGCGGATGAAGCCGGATTCGATCAGGGGATCGTAGAACTCGTCGATGAGTGCCTCCACAGCAGCGCCATTATCCAGCCGGTTCATCTGCGCGCGGAAGGCGGCGGAACCGCGCAGCCCGTGGCTGTACCAGGCCACATGCTTGCGGGCGAGGCGCACGCCGCCTTTCTCGCCGAAATGGCTGCGGATGTCGCGGTAATGGCGCAGCAAAATCTCTTTCTGCGTGGCCAAGGACGGCGGCGCGGTGAGCTGACCGGTGGTGAGGTAGTCGATAACCTGCTGCAGGAACCACGGGCGGCCATAAGAGCCGCGGCCGATCATCACACCATCGGCCCCGGAGCGGCGCAGCGCCTCTGCGGCCTTCTGCTCGGTGGTGATGTCGCCATTCACGATCACCGGCAGCTTCACCGCTTGCTTCACATTGGCCACGAAATCCCAATCCGCCACGCCCTCGTAGAATTGCTGGCGGGTGCGGCCATGCACAGTAAGCATGGCGATGCCCGATTCTTCGGCAATCCGCGCGAGGGTAGGGGCGTTGAGGCTCTGGTGGTCCCAGCCCATGCGCATTTTCAGCGTCACCGGCACGTCCACGGCGCGGGCTGTGGCTTCCAGAATCCTGCCCGCCAGCACCTCGTCGCGCATCAGCGCCGAGCCCGCGGTCTGGCCGATGGCCACTTTTTTCACCGGGCAGCCGAAATTAATATCCACGAGGTCGGCACCCAGCCCAACGGCGATGCGCGCCGCTTCGGCCATCGCCTCCGGCTCGCACCCGGCCAGCTGCACGGAAGACGGACCGCCACCGGCCACTACTTCCGCCATGCGCAGCGTGTTGCGGTTCTCCCGCACCATGGCCCAGGAGGCAATCATCTCAGAGACGACCAGCCCGGCCCCCATCTCCTTCACCAAGGCGCGAAAGGGCAGGTCCGTAACGCCAGAGAGCGGCGCCAAAATCACCGGCCGCGCCAGCGCCACTTGGCGCGCACCCGTGCCAAGCATCACTGGTTTGATCATCGGGGAAAAGTCGCTGCTCATGATTTGTGCAAAGTACCGTCCATGGGCGCATCACGCAATGACCCTCGTGCAAGGTTGACGTGCTTGGCGGAGCCCGTACATCTCCGGCGACGCAAATTTTTGGAGCAATACCATGATTCCCCGCATCGGCACCGGTTTCGACGTTCACGCCATGGCGGAGGGCCGCAAGATGATCATCTGCGGCGTGACCGTGCCGCACGAGCAGGGGCTGGCCGGGCATTCGGATGCCGATGTCGGCATCCATGCGCTGTGCGACGCCATCTACGGCGCGCTGGCGGAGGGCGATATCGGCCGGCACTTCCCGCCTTCCGAGACTACGTGGAAGGACGCCGACAGCGCCCGCTTCCTGCGCCATGCCGCCGAGCGCATTGCAGCCCGTGGCGGCAGGCTTGCCAATGCGGACATCACCATCATCTGCGAGCGCCCAAAGATCACCCCGCACGCCTCGGCCATGCGCGCGCGGCTGGCGGAGCTGTTGGGGGTGGATGTCAGCCTGGTCTCCGTGAAGGCGACGACGACGGAGCGGCTGGGCTTCACCGGGCGGGGCGAGGGCGTCGCCGCGCAGGCGGCGGTCATCGTTTTGGTACCTGAAGCGTAAACAAGTACTGAATGATCTTGCAGGTGAAGTCTTCAGCTATGCAAAACCATGTACAAAACTACATGAACCAACGCAAAACCGCATTGCTGCGCTGCGCAAAGTTCTGTGTCGCGGCCAACCCATCTCATCTATAACCCCACCCATAGGATGAGTTATCTCTCCTATTTTCTTGGACGTTTCCTCCCTAAACTTGGCGGCGCTTTATGCGCCGCCTTTTTTTTGCCATCAGGCGATCTGTTTGGTCGGCACAATGGAGGGGGCATTCCCCAGTAGCGGCCCGGCTTTTGCCAAAACGGCCTGTAGATACGGGCTGTTCATATGCGCTTCCACCGCCGCCTGGTCTTTGTAGACCTCGTACACATAGAATGTGCCCGGCGCCGCGCTGGCTTCATGCAGCGTATACTGGATGCAACCCGGTTCCTTGCGCGTCTCCGGCACCAGGGTCGAGAGGGCGGCGCGCAACGGGTCGGCCTTGCCCTCGGCGGCGGTCAGAATCGCGAATACATGAATAGCGTCGGATGACATTTTAACTCCCCTTTGGATGATGTTGGCGTCAGCAAGGGGAGCCTATCCGGGGGTGGCGGGCCAGGGCAAGACTATAGAATAGGAGTGGGGGGCTTCTGTTGCCCGGTGCCCCCCGAACCGCGCTTAGCTGTTTTTAGGCAGCGACGGCGAATGCAACGTTGTTATCGTTCGCATTTAAAAAATAGCCCGATGACGGCGGTACAATGCCGGGCAAAAGATGGGTCTTTACCACGCGTGTCGAGTCTGTTTCACCCCCATGCACCCCGGAAAACTGGGGTATTTGGTGGAGGTGCCGGGTACTGCCCCCGGGTCCACAACGTTTATTCCACGCACCGTTTATCACCATAGTCAGCAAGCTGACGGGGCTAATATAGGGCAGGAAGGGGGGCTGTGAAAGGGGGCTGCTGGTGTTATTGAGCAGGCATGAGCCTCTCACCTGACCAGCAAAACGAGATCGACGCCGCTCGCGGCATGTCCCACCAAACCCGCCGCCCCACAGTACCGGCGCTGGAGGCGCTGCTGTTCACCGCCGTTCCGGTGCTGGACCACGGCTTCATCCGCGTGGTGGATTACATGGGCGATGACGCCGCCGTGGTGCAGGCCGCCCGTGTCTCTTACGGGCGCGGCACTCGCAAGGCGCTGGAGGATGAAGGGCTGATCCGCTACCTCATGCGCCATTACCACTCCACGCCGTTTGAGATGTGCGAGATCAAGTTTCACGTAAAACTGCCGATTTTTGTAGCTCGCCAGTGGATTCGCCATCGTACCGCGAACGTGAACGAATACTCCGCCCGCTACTCCATTCTGGACAAGGATTTCTACATCCCCACCCTGGAGAACCTGGCCGCCCAGTCCACCGACAACCGGCAGGGAAGGGGCGAGGTGTTGGATGGCTCCACCGCCGAGCGCGTGCTGAACCTGCTGCGCGAGGACGCGGAGCAGACCTACGGCCATTACGAGGAGATGCTGGGCGACGATATCGGCCTGGCCAGAGAGTTGGCGCGGATGAACCTGACGCTGAATACCTACACGCAATGGTACTGGAAGACCGATCTGCACAATCTCTTCCACTTCCTGCGCCTGCGGGCGGACAGCCACGCCCAATACGAGATCCGCGTTTATGCCGAGGCGATGCTGAAGATGGTGGAGGCCTGGGTGCCGCTCGCCTACCGCGCCTTTGCTGATTACCGCCTGGGTGCCGTGACGTTCTCGGCGAAGATGATGGACGTGCTGAAGAAGTTGCTGGCTGATGAGCCGGTGGAGCAGGCCTCCTCCGGCCTATCCAAGCGGGAATGGGCGGAGTTCCTGGCGGCTTTGGAGCGGGGCTAAGCCTCCGCACCCGTCCGCAAATCGACCATGATTTCATCGGCCAGTTTTTCCAGCGTCTGGCGGACATCCTCCGCCGCGATATGCTCGGGGACACGCAGCCGCAAGGAAGCGCGGAACATCGCCTCGCCGGTGAAGGGGGCGCTTTCGATGAAGCTGGTGAACGCCTCGATATTCACGCCGAGCTTGGTCAAGGTCTGTGTGACATCGCGCACGATCCCTGGCCGGTCATGACCGAGCAGGTCGAGCGTGAGCATCTCATAGCCATCCTCCGGCTTCGGGGGGCTACCAAGGGCTATGGTGAAGTTTAGCCCCCCTGCCTCAAGCTCCCGCAAGGCGCCGATCAGCACCTGTACCTGCGGCTCCGGAACGCTGACCAGGACAATACCGGCGAACTCTCCTGCCAGATGCGCCAGCCGGCTCTCCA
>JAQUAC010000243.1 GCA_028687415.1 Acidocella sp.
CGTGGCTGTGTTGGGCGACATGCTGGAACTGGGCGAATATGCCAGGGCGGAGCATCTAGGCCTGCTGTCGGCGGTGCTGGCAGGGGCAGATGTCGTTTTTACCTGCGGAGAGCAAAGCGGAGCCTTGTTCGAATCGGTGCCGGCGGCCAAGCAGGGCGCGCATGCGCCTGACGCCGCCACCCTGGCGCCACTGGTGAAAGCCGCGCTCCGGCCCGGTGACACCGTATTGGTAAAGGGCAGTTACGGCAGCCGCATGCGTGACGTGATCTCGCTTCTGGAAAGCCCTGGCTGATGTTCTATAACCTTCTTCTCCCGCTGGCCGGGTATATCCATTTTTTCAACCTGTTCCGGTACATTACCTTCCGCGCGGGCGGGGCGTGCCTGACGGCGCTGATCATCAGCTTCTGGGTCGGGCCTAAGCTGATCCGCTACCTCAAATCGATGCAGCGCCACGGCCAGCCGATCCGCACGGATGGGCCGGAGCGGCATCTGATCGAGAAAAAGGGCACGCCGACCATGGGGGGCGTGTTGATTTTGCTGGCGCTGGGGATCTCCACGCTGCTCTGGGCGGATTTGCGCAATGGCTATGTGTGGGCAACGCTGCTGGTGACGTTCGGCTATGGCGGCATCGGCTTTGCTGACGACTATCTGAAGCTGACCAAGCGCAATACCAAGGGGGTCTCGGGCCGGGTGAAGCTGGTGGCGCAGGCGGGGATTGGCCTTATTGCCGCCGTTTGGATGACGCAGCTTATGCCGGCCCCGCTGGGCACGGAGCTTGCCTTGCCGTTGTTCAAGAACTTCTACATCCAGTTCGGCATACTGTTCCCGCTCGTCGCGATGTTCGTGATGATGGGTTCCTCCAACGCCGTGAACCTGACGGATGGGCTGGACGGGCTCGCCACCGTGCCGACGATGATCGCCGCCGGGGTGTTCGGGCTCATCGCGTATCTGGTCGGTAATAAGATTTTTGCCGGATATCTGGAGATCCATTTCATCCCCGGCGTGGGTGAGCTGGCGGTGTTCCTGTCCGCGCTCATGGGCGCGGGGATGGGCTTTTTGTGGTTCAATGCGCCGCCGGCGGCGGTGTTCATGGGGGATACCGGCTCGCTCTCCCTGGGCGGGGCGCTGGGCGCGGTGGCGGTGGCGACCAAGAATGAGATCGTGCTGGCGGTGGTCGGCGGGCTGTTCGTGGTGGAGACGGTCTCGGTCATCGTGCAGGTGTTCTGGTTCAAGCGCACCGGACGGCGGGTGTTCCTGATGGCGCCGTTGCACCATCATTTTGAGAAAAAGGGCTGGGCGGAACCGACCATTGTGATCCGGTTCTGGATTATCGCCATGATTCTGGGACTGCTGGGTCTGGCCAGCTTGAAAATCCGATGAGCGTGTTCTCCGGCAAGCGTTATGCGGTTGTGGGGCTGGGCCGAGCCGGGCTGCCCGCCGCCGCGCGGCTGCGCGAGCTGGGAGCGGAGGTGTTCGTGTGGGACGATAACGCGGCCTCACGCGAGGCCGCTGCCGGATTCACGGTGAAGTTGCCCTCCGAGGTTGAAGGGCGGCTGGATGCGCTGGTGCTCTCGCCGGGGATTCCGCACAAATTGCCGAAGCCGCACCCCGAGGCCGCCTGGGCCCAGGCGCATGGCGTGCAGGTGCTGACTGATGCCGAGCTGCTGTATCAGGTCGTGCGGGGGCTGGGGAGCAAGGCGCGGTTCGCGGGGGTTACCGGCACCAACGGCAAGTCCACCACCACGGCACTGCTGGCGCATATACTGACCGTGGCCGGGGTGCCGAACGCGGCGGGGGCGAATTTGGGGCCTGCGGCGCTGAGTTTGCCGGTTTTACCTGACAGCGGCGTCTATGTGCTGGAAATGTCAAGCTATATGTTGGAACGAATCGATGCATTGCGCTTTGACGTAGCTGCGATGCTGAATCTTTCTCCAGACCACATTGACCGCCATGGCGACATGGCAGGTTATGCCGCCGCCAAGCGCCAGATTTTCGCGCGGCAGGATGCGGCTTGCACGGCTGTCATCGGGGTGGATGATGCGCCTTCCCGCGAGATGGCCGTCTGGCTGCATACGCGCCCGGCGCGGGTGGTGGAGATTTCTGGCGTTGGCGCCGCCACGGGGGCGAAGGCGCTGCCGGGCGAGCATAACGCACAGAACGCCGCCGCAGCAGCAGCACTAGCGCGGGCGCTGGGAGTGGATGAGGGAGCGATCGCGCAAGGGATTGCGAGCTTCCCTGGTCTGGCTCACCGGGCGCAGGAAGTAGCGGTGCGGGGTGGCGTGCGTTTCATCAATGACAGCAAGGCGACGAATGCGGATGCGGCGAGCCGCGCCATGGGCTGTTACGGCAAGTTTGTGTGGATTGCTGGTGGTGTCGCCAAGGCGGGCGGGATTGATGATCTGGTGCCGCTGTTCCCGCGCATCGAGAAGGCGTTTCTGATTGGGCAGGATGGCGCGGCCTTCGCGCGGACCCTGAGTGCGCATGGCGTGGCGAATGAGGTTGTCGGCACGCTGGAGGCGGCGGTGCCTGCGGCATTCGCGGCGGCGCGCTCGGGCGTGGTGCTGTTCTCACCTGCCGCCGCGAGTTTTGATCAGTTCCCGAACTTTGAGGTGCGCGGCGAGAGATTTGCCGCTTTGGCAAGGGGGATCGCATAATGGCGCCGCTTTCGCGCGCGGATACCTCGACCCTTGGCCGCTGGTGGTGGAGCGTGGACCGCGGGACGCTGCTGGCGCTCGCGGTGCTGTTGGGCATTGGTTATGTGCTGGCGCTGGCGGCGATGCCAGGATTTTCCCTGCACATCACCGACCCGCATACGTTGGCGATGGTCCGGCAGATATTTTTCCTCGCCATGGGCGGCGTGGTGATGCTGGGTATGTCCATGCTCTCCTTGCGTCAGGTGAAGCTGGCGGCGCTGGGCATGGGGATTGTGTTCTTTCTGCTCACGGGCTTCACGCTCGTGCATGGCACGGAGGTGGACGGCGCCAACCGCTGGCTGGCGCTGCCGGGCTTTACCGTGCAGCCGAGCGAGTTTTTACGCCCGGCTTTCATCATCGTTTCTGCCTGGCTGATCGCGGAATCACGTCGCACGCCGGGCTTTCCGGGCAAACGGGCGGCGCTGGGAGTGTATTTGCTCACCGCGCTGCTGCTGAAGATGCAGCCGGATATCGGCATGACCTTTCTGTTCACCATGGTGGTGCTCTCGCAGTTCTACCTGGACGGCATGGAAATGAAGTGGCTCGGTATTGCGGCGGGACTGGTGGTGCTGGCGCTGGTCTATGCATTTTTCTTCATCGCCCACGTGCATACGCGCGTGATGATGTTTGTTGACCCGCCGAAGGGCAGCCAGGCGCAGACGGCGCTGATGGCATTCGGCAATGGCGGCATGTATGGGCTTGGGCCGGGCGAGGGGCAGGTGAAGCACTTTCTGCCCGATGCGCGGGCGGATTTTGTCTTTGCCGTGGCGGGCGAGGAGTTCGGACTGTTCTTCTGCGCCTTTATCATTCTGGTATTTGCGGCCATTGTGCTGCGCGCGCTTGTGCGGCTACTGGCAGAGCCGAATTTGTTCGTGGTTCTGGCGGGCGGCGGGCTGGTGGTGGGGTTTGGGTTGCAGGCGTTCGTGAACATGGCGTCCTCGCTCTCATTGATCCCGACCAAGGGCATGACGCTGCCACTCATTTCCTATGGCGGCAGTTCGGTGCTGGCGATTTCGATACAGATGGGCTTCCTGCTGGCGCTGACGCGCAAACGGCACGCAGGGGATTTGGCATGAGCGCGCCGATTGTCATCGCCGCAGGGGGCACGGGGGGGCATTTCTTCCCGGCTGAAGCGCTGGCGGCGGAGCTGCTGGGGCGCGGTGAGCGCGTGGTGCTGCTAACGGATGCGCGCTCTGGCGGGTTGGCGTCGCCGGTGTTCGCGCGGGCGGAGAAACATGTGCTGGCCGGGGCCGGGCTTTCCGGCCGTGGGGTAAAGCGCGCGGCGCAGGGCGCGCTGGCGCTGGCGCGTGGCGTGGTGCAGGCGCGGCGGATCTTGCGGGATTTGCGCCCTAGTGCGGTGGTGGCGTTTGGGGGGTATCCCTCCGTGCCGCCGGTGCTGGCGGCGGCGAGCCTGCGCGGAGGCAAGCCGCGCGTGATCTTGCATGAACAGAACGCTGTGCTGGGGCGGGCAAACCGCTTCTTGAGCCGCTTTGCTGATCTGCTGGCGTTGAATTTTGCCGAGACCAAGGGCGTGCCTGCCGGTGTTGTGGTGCGGGTGCGGGGCAACCCGG
>JAQUAC010000244.1 GCA_028687415.1 Acidocella sp.
AGGAACAGGGCCCGCATGCAGGAGAGATCGTATTTCTTCAGGTATTCACCCGCGAAATCCTGCTGCTTGATGGCGCGCAAGGCGGTGGGAGCGGTGAACAGCACCTTGGCTTTGTGCTCGGAAATGACGCGCCAGAAGGCGCCGGGGTCAGGCGTGCCGACGGGCTTGCCTTCGTAGATGATGGTGGTGGCGCCAACGAGAAGCGGGCCGTACACCACATAGGAATGGCCAACGGCCCAGCCGACATCGGCGGCGGCCCACATTACCTCTCCGGCGCCCACGCCGTAGGTGGTTTTCATGCTTTGCGCCAGGGCCACGGCATGGCCGCCATTATCCCGCACCACGCCTTTGGGTTTGCCGGTGGTGCCGGAGGTGTAGAGAATATAGAGCGGGTGCGTGGCGGGCACGGAAACCGGCTTATGCGGGGCGGAGGTTTGTTCCAGGGCGATGAAATCGTGGTCCAGCCCCGGTATCATTGCGGCCGGGCAGGCTGGGCGCTGGAAGATCACGCAGGCGCTTGGCTTGTGGTCACAGAGGGCCAGGGCGGCGTCGAGCATTGGTTTGTAGGCGATGATGCGGCCCGGCTCCAGCCCGCAGGAGGCGGCGATGATGGCCTTTGGCTTGGCATCGGCGATGCGGGTGGCGAGCTCTGGCGGCGCAAAGCCGCCGAACACCATGGAATGGATGGCGCCGATGCGGGCGCAGGCGAGCATGGCGATGGCGGCTTCCGGCACCATGGGCATGTAGATGACGACGCGGTCGCCCTTGGTGACGCCGAGGCTGGCGAGACCGCCCGCGAATTTTTCCACCCGTTTCAGGGTTTGAGCGTAGGTGAGCTTGAGCTGGCGGCCTTCCATCGGGCTGTCCCAGATGATGGCGGTGCGTTCGCCATGTCCGGCGCTCACGTGCCGGTCCAGGCAGTTATAGGAGGTGTTCAGCGCGGCATCGGGAAACCAGGCGCCGTAAGGGCCTTGCGCGGCGTCGAAGATTTTGTCGGGCGCTTTATCCCAGTCGATCAGCCGGGCGCAATCGGCCCAATAGGCGTCCGGGGCGGTCTGCCAGTCAGCATAGAGGGAGGTGTAGTCGGTCATGCGGCGCGCCTCACTTTGCGGATTATTGTTTTTTAGGTGTGGGGGCGGCCCGCGCCGCCCCCACGGTTGGCATTTTATTCGGCCGGATGCGCGGCCGGGCTGAACCCGGCGCTCGGCGCGCCGATGGGCAGCACGGTGTGGCCATGCGCCTCGTTGATGATTTCCGCCGCCCCCAGATAGAAAGCGAGCAGCGCGGTAACAAGGCCGCCATAGCCGCCAATGGTGCCGAGCGAGGCAATGCCGAACAGATTGGCGCAGGCCAGGGCCAGGAAGGTGGGCCACAGCACCAGGAAGATGAGGAACAGAGCGCGGTTGAGCGCGAAGGTGCCGATCCACATGGCAAAGGTGAAGGCGCCCCAGGCCAGCAGATACCAGCCCACTGCCTCGGCGGGGACGCCGGCGGCGAAGAATTTCACGAACAGGGCGAAAGTCCACCAGAACGCGCCATAGGAGCAGAAGGCAACGAAGCCGAAGGTGTTGCCCTTGGCCATCTCCATGAGGCCAGCGCAGAATTGCGCGGTGCCGCCGAAGGCAAAGGCCATGGCAAGAACAATGGGAATGGACGTGCCAGCCAGGAAGCCGGCATTGACGAGGCTGAGCAGCCAAGTGGTGAGCGCGAAGCCGAACAGTCCGAGCGGAGCCGGGTTGGCTAGTTTCATTGTAGTTCCTCCGGTTTATATTTTTTAGCGTCTTATTTATCGTTTTATCATTTTGATGGACATGACTTGGACATCATGGGCCGACGCGACTATTTCACATTTTGCTCTGTTTGCAAGATATGTTTGCGCAGCTGTACCGTTTTAACGCGAATGAAAGGGCTTAAATGACGGGGGTTTGGGCGCCGTCCATGGCCAGGGTGGTGCCGGTGATGTAGCTGGCACAAGGGGAGGCAAGGAACAGCACGGCGTTGGCGATTTCCTCTGGCCGGGCCATGCGGCCCATGCGCAGGCCGGCAAGGCTCTCCGCCATGGCCTGCTCCAGACTGATATTCGCGGCCCGGGCGGTGGCCTGCATGCCCTCTTTCACGCGCCCGGTTTCGGTGAGGCCGGGATTGATGCCGACGACGCGCACGCCGCTTTTGGCATAAGCCGCCGCCAAGCCCGCCGTGGCGAGCATGAGGGCGGCATTCGCGGCGCCGCCAGCGATATGCACGGGGGCGGCGACCTTGCCGCCACTGCCGATGATGTTGACGATGACGCCGCCGCCGCGCGCGGCCATGCGCTTGATGGCCGGGTCGGCGATGTTAATGGTGGAGAAGTATTTCGCGTCCATGGCGGTGCGCCACGCGGCGGGGGTGAGGTCTGGCGCCGGGGTGCGCTTGGCGGCCCCGGCGCTGTTCACCAGTACGTCCAGCGGTCCCAGCGCTTGCTCGACCTTGTCCAGCAGCGCCGCAGCCTCATCGGCTTTGGTGAGGTCCGCGGCGAAGCCGATAGCACCCGGCAGGGTGGCCAGGGCGGTATCCACATTCCCCTGACCGCGTGAGCAGATGGCCACGCGGGCCCCCTCGGCCAGAAACCCCCGTGCGCAGGCAAGACCAATGCCCTTGGAGCCGCCGGTGACAAGCACCGCCTTGCCCTTGAGGCCAAGATCCATCAGGCGGTGACGGCCTGGGCGGGTTGCAGGATGTGCTGCAATGCAGCGACGAGATTGTCCATCATCGCATCCGTGTGCTTCGGCCCAGGGGTGAAGCGCAGCCGCTCCGTGCCGCGCGGCACGGTGGGGTAGTTGATGGGGGTGGCATACATGCCAAACTCGCGGATCAGCCTCATGGAGACTTCCGTGGCCTTGGCGGCATCGCCGATCATCAGCGGCACGATGTGGCTGGTGCTGGGCATGACCGGCAGCCCGGCATCCCGGAATTTCTGCTTCAGCGTCTCGGCGCGGTTGAAGAGCAGGGCGCGGCGGGCGTTATCCGCCTTCAGGGTGCGGATGGAGGCCAGGGCGGCAGCCACTGTGGGGGGCGGCAGGGCGGTGGTGAAGATGAACCCGGCGGCGACGGAGCGGATATAGTCCAGCACCTTGAAATCACCGGTAATATAGCCGCCGTGGCAGCCATAGGCCTTGGCCAGCGTGCCCTCGATGATGGTGATCCGGCGGGCCACGTCGTCACGTTCGGAGACGCCGCCGCCATGCTCGCCATACATACCCACGGCATGCACTTCATCGAGATATGTCAACGCGTTGTACTTGTCCGCGAGGTCGCAGATCTGGGCCAGGGGGGCGATGTCGCCGTCCATGGAATACACGCTCTCGAAGGCGATGAGCTTGGGGGCATCCGCCGGGGCGGCGGCGAGCAGGCGCTCCAGGTCAGCCATATCGTTATGCTTGAACACGTGCACGGTGGCCTGGCGCGCGTCTTTTATGCCCACGATCATGGAGTTGTGGTTCTGCGCGTCGGAAAACACATGCCAATCCGGCAGGGAGCGCAGGATGGCGCTCAGGGATGCCTGGTTGGAGACATAGCCCGAGGTGAAGAGCAGGGCGGCATCCTTGCCGTGCAGATCGGCCAGTTCCTCCTCCAGCGCCACGTGCAGCGGCGAAGAGCCGGCGATGTTGCGCGTGCCGCCCGCCCCGGCGCCAAAGCGCTTGGCAGCGTCGATGGAGGCCTCGATCACCACCGGGTCCGTGCCCATGGCAAGGTAGTCGTTGGTCGACCAGACCAGGATATCCCTGGTTTTACCCTCCATGGTGACGGAGTAATAGGGGAAGCGATCCGCCAGTTTTTCCAGCGCCACGAAGCGCCGGTAACGCCCCTGGGCGGAAATTTCAGCGAGGGCTTCATCACATTTGGTAAGAAACTTGTGCATCATGAACCGTGAGCTATGGCGATTTCGCGCAGCAGAACGCCTGGCGAGGGCTCAAGTCAATGATATATCTCAAAGGGCCGGTTTGCGCCCACCGGGTAGGTTAGGGGGGAGCCGGTTTGCGGCGGCTCCCCAGACAGGTTGTTTAGCTATCCGAAGCTAACTTGGAACTGCTCCGGTTAATTCAGAACGGTTTTCATGCCGCCTATAGCCGTTCCTGGTGCGGATGACCTGCGCCGCCATGGCCAGGGTGGTTTCCAAGCACGCCGAAGCGGCGGAGGCGTGGTATGTGAACCGCCGCAACCTGTATCCGCCGCTGAAGCGCCTTAGACGCGCCCGGCGACGTAGGTGGT
>JAQUAC010000014.1 GCA_028687415.1 Acidocella sp.
GGCATATCGAGGTGATCTTCTCCCGCCTGGCAGCACCGCAGCAGATGCTCCCCGGCGGGCACCATCAGGTTTACCTGACCGATGCGCATATCTATGAGATCGACCCGCAAAACCCGCAAAACGACCAGATCCTGAACGTGCAGGGCGTCTCCGTGAACCCCGACACCACCGATATAAGCGCGCCGGGCTACAGTTCCGTCGCCGCCAGCACACGGCGCCTTGCCAGCTCCACCGCGCCGGCAGACATTGCCGAGTTCCAATGGCGGCTCTCCACCGGCATCTCAACCCTGCTGCTCGGCCTGCTCGGCGTGCCGATGAGCCGCACCCGCCCCCGGCGGAGCAAATACGCCAAATTCGGCCCGGCGATCCTGATCTATTCAGCCTATTACCTGCTCTGCACCTCGGCACGGACATGGGTCGAGCACGGCGCCGTCGGCAAATTCCCCGGCCTGTGGTGGGCGCCCTGCTTGCTCGCGCTGTTCCTGCTGGGCGCCACTTATGAACCTTATCTGCGAGGCAAGCTCCTGAACCGCCAGATCCGCCAGAGACAAACGCACATGGCACAACTCGCCCTGAAACCGCTTGGCAGCCCCGATGCTACTTGACCGTTATATCGGTGGCCTCACGCTCCGGGCCTTCCTCATCATCTCCATCGGGCTGACCGCCCTGTTCAGCCTGCTCACCTTCGTCGAGCAGCTCAGCTATGTCGGGCGTGGGAATTACCGGGTGACCGACGCGCTGATCTACGTGCTGCTCACCGCCCCGTACCGGCTGCTGCAACTTACCCCTGTCTCCATGCTGCTGAGTACGCTGCTGGCACTGGGCACGCTGGCCCGCGCCTCGGAGCTGACGGCGTTCCGCAGCCTTGGCATCTCGGAGGCGCGCATTATCGGCGCAGTGCTGAAGCTCGCCTTCCCCATCATCGTGGCGCTATTCCTGGTGGCACAGTTCGTCGTTCCCCCCACCCAGCAGCTGGCGCAACGGCAGCAGGCAGCGGCGCTGAACGATGCGGTGCCGCTGCTCAGCGCCGACGGCTTCTGGGCCGAGAACAACCGGCAATACCTGAACGTGCAGGATTTCGGGTACGGCAACGTGATGGAGGGCATCGAGATCTACAGCTTCGGGGATGACGGCACCCTGCACAGCTACATCCACGCCGACCGCGCGGATATCGAGCCGGACGGCACTTGGCTGCTGACCGGCGTGCTGCGCAAGCAGGTCGTGTCCTCACAGTTCATCACTCAGAAATTCGCCTCGCTGGGTTGGAACTCGTTCATCTCCGGCCGCGAGGTGCAGTTGCTCACGTTACCGCCGGAGACCATGCCGCCCGTGGCGCTGTACGAGTACATCCAAGGGCTGAAGCGGCTGCACCAGCAGGCAATCCGCTATGAGCAGAAATTCTGGACGATGGTCAGCATTCCGCTCTCCATCCTGGCCATGGTGCTGATCGCCGCTCCCTTCGTCTTCGGCACGCAGCGCTCACAGAGCGCCGGGCGGCAACTGTTCATCGGCACCATTCTCGGCGTTGTCTTCCTGCTGAGCCAACAAATTACCAGCTATCTCGGCCTGCTGCTGGACCTGAACCCAGCGGTGTCGGCTCTCGCTCCCACATTGCTGCTACTGGGCCTCGGGGGGTATCTGCTCCAGCGCCAGCACGACCTGCTGGCGCGCCCCTCACATTTCCCCCAATTCCTCGAGAAATTGCCGATAGCGCGCGCGCTGTTTGGCAAGCAAAACGATGAGGATGAAGCCAAGTCCGACGATCTCAAACACGAAGTAAAATAGCGGCACCTGCAACAAGGCGGCGGCGGCGATGGCAAGCGTGCGGTAATTCGCGGATAATATAGCCCATTGACGCACCGCCGGGGCGAAAGCCTCGCGGTAGCGCTGGCGGATGAGCGCATCACTTGCCGGGCGCGCCGCCAAAATCTTGGCAAGTGTCCGATGAAAGGCGAGAGCGTCCCCGGCTACCAGCATCTGCATCCGCGTATACCGGCGATGGATTATATCCGGCATGCGTTGCATGAACGAGACACCCTGGCGGCGCGGCGGCGCCTGCAACTCCGGCAGTGCCGCGGATTTCCGTCCCCAGCCCCAAAAGTTATATTCTTGCCGCTGCATCTCATAGGCAGCGGATTGCAGCGCGTGGCAAATTCCGGAGACCGCCACCAGCCACCACACCCAACCGCCAAGGTCGCGGCTCAGAGTCACCGCCAGCCCCACGTAAACAGCGGCGAAGGTGACGTAGTCGCAAATCCCGTCCAGCACCTTGCCGAGATCGGAATAGGATTTGGTCAACCGGGCGAGCTGGCCGTCGGCGCCGTCCAAGATATGCCAGGACAGCATCAGGGCAAACCCGGCCACCGCGCACCAGCGCTCATGGTAGCCGCTATAGGCCACCCCGGCCAAAACGCCGCAGGCCATGCCGCCAATGGAAACAGTATTGGGGGAGATACCCAGCCGGGCGAACAACTTCACCAGCTTGGCGGAGATCGGGTGAATGAAATAGAGGTTGGTGACATCCTCGATTTCGGACGTGCGGCGAACCGGTTCGGCTCCCGCCGCCCCGGCCGGCTCATTGTTCATGGGATGATCCACCGTGCTGGCGTCAGAGCTGCCCGGTCGCGAGCAACTTCTCGGCCTTGGCGAAAGCGACAGGGTCATCGACATCGACCCACAACCGGTCGCCAATGTTGAAAACCCGAGCCTTGTTCCAGCGCGCGAGCACGTTCATGGCACCGGAGATGCTGTCATCCCCATGCGCCTGGCTCTCCTCCAGCGCGTCGAACATCACCGGCGTGCACAGGAACACGCCCGTGTCGAACGCGTTGAAGTCGCGGATGACCTTGCCGATATGCTCCAGTCTGTCGCCGGTGCATTTCACGCGGGTCACGTCCTCGGGGTCGTTCAGCGGGTTATCGATATTGAAATCCACGGCCAGCGTCACGGTCTCTGGCACCACGGGTTCCGCCATCAGGCTGCGGAAGATCTCCGGGTCCACCAGATGGTCACACATGGTTAGCAAAAACGGCTCATCGAGAAACTGTTTGGCGGCAAGCACGGAAATGCCGTTGGCGCGATCCCAGCCACGGTTGAAAATCCGCGTGACATGGATGTTCTCTCGCGCGGAGAACTCCCCCAGCTTCGTCTGCAATTCTTCCGCCCGGTAGCCGGTGACGACGAGAAAATCGTCAACACCGGCATTATGGGCAGTCTTTATCACGCGCTCGATCAGCGGCACGCCCTTGATAGGAATCAGCGGCTTCAGCTCGCCTTTTTCCCGCAATCTCGTGCCCTGACCAGCCGCGACAATGAGGCACTTCATGAAACGGCAGAGACTTTCAGCAGCGCCGGACGGGTGCGGATGAACTCTTCGGTCATCTCATAGGCTACATCATCCGTGAACTGCGCGGGCGGGTGCTTGCAGAAATAAGCGCTCGGCCCGGCCAGCACGCCGCCAATGCCGGCTTCCAGCGCCAGTTTGCAGCAACGGATCATGTCAATGACCACGCCAGCGGAATTCGGTGAATCCTGCACCGAGAGGCGCAGTTCCAAATCCATCGGCACATCGCCGAACAGCAGGCCTTCCATGCGGATGAAGGCGATCTTGTTGTCGTTCTGCCAGGGCACGTAGTCGCTGGGGCCGATATGGATGTTCTCGTTCTCCATGCGGGTCTTGGCGACGGACTGCACGGCTTCCGTCTTGGACTTCTTCTTGGAAGCCAGGCGTTCCTGGTTCTTCATGTTCAGGAAGTCCGTGTTGCCGCCAGTGTTGAGCTGGTAGGTGCGCAGCATTTTTACGCCGCGCTTGGCGAACAAATCGGTCAGCACGCGGTGGGTGATGGTGGCGCCGAGCTGGGACTTGATGTCGTCACCGATGATCGGCAGGTTGCGCGCCTTGAAGCGATCGGCGAACACCTTATCGCTGGCGATGAACACCGGCATGTTGTTGATGAAGCCCATACCAGCTTCCAGCGCGCACTCGGCATAGAAGCGGGCGGCCTTTTCGGACCCCACCGGCATGTAGTTCAGCAGAATCTCGGCGCCGCTGCTCTTCAGCGCGGCGACGATCTCGGCCTTGGTCAGCTCCTTGGCGTCTGAACGGACGAAGGTGCGGTCCTCGGCATAGGACGCCATATGCTCGGAGATGCCGTCCAGCACCTGGCCCATCTGCACGGTCACACCGCTATCCGGGAGGTCCTTCTGGAACACCGTCGTGCAGTTCGGCTTGGCGAAGATGGCGCGGTTCACTTCCTGGCCAACCTTACGGGCATCGACGTCGAACGCCGCGACCACCTGGATGTCACACGGCTTGTAGCCGCCAATCTCGGTGTGCATCAGCCCAACCACACCCTCTCGGCAACGCTCCGGCGTGTAGTAGTAAATGCCCTGAATCAAGGAGCTGGCACAATTACCTACGCCAGCGATTGCGATGCGGATGCCGCCTTTATTCGCCATAATAAACCTCATTTGTCTCTAATTATATCTGGGAAAACGGCATTGCCGCGTTGTTTCGGGGGGTGCGCCTCTGTGGATTGGGGAATCGCGGCGGCACAGCCCCTTTGCATTCCCTGCTCATTAGGTCTGGTGCCGGACCCCCTCGATCCGGGCCAGCCATCTTCATCTTAGCCGTCGACAATCCACTTCTCCTGCCAAGCGCAGAATGGCCAAAAGCCGGCTCCAGATTCCTGGAACCTTCGCCTCTTCGGCCTCATGAGCTACGGCGATCGTAGGGTCAGGTCGAATAACTGCGCGGGTATTTAGTCAGCCAACCTACCGCGTTGCCCCATGTGTCGCAAGTATGACAACAAGATGCTCCGCGCTTAATATTGATGCAGCCCCCAATACCCCGGCAATACGGCTCTATACCGGCAGTATGATTCAGGATGCCGCCGGAAGGCGGCTAATGGAGGCGTAAACCAGTGCACTATAAAGCTGATTTTCCCGGTTTGCCCGCACGTAGTCAGGGTCGATTCCCGCCACGCGTGACTTTGTGCGCACAGATGCATACCAGTGTACCACGCGCGTCTCAGCTGAAAGCACCTCGTCCAGCCGGGGACCAAGGCAGGGCCGGAACCAATGTTCGGAAATCTCCGGCGCCAACGGATAGAAGACGGCGGGCGGCAGGACCGTCAGCGTGCCAGGTGGGCAACGGTCCACAATCGTTTGCAGCAGGTCCGGCCCCAGCGCGTAGGGCTCAGCCAGGCGCGCCGACGGCAGCGCCACCATGGCGCGCAGATAATCCGCGAAGAGCGGCGCTCCCGCCTCCCCGCCCATGACAGCATTGTTAATACCGCGGAAGTACAGCCCCTGCACCCGGCGGAATAGCTTCCAGCCGCGCGGCAGCCGGCGCATCGCCTTGCGCATCACGTCCAGGGTCAGGTGCCGGGCCCATACCAAGGGCGAGCGCGAAGTCCGCACCCAATGCGGCCACACGATATATTCAGAGCCGACGAACTGCCTTGTCTCCAACAACGGCGGCAGCGGGGCGACGGTGATGGTGTCGAGGTCCAGATACACCCCGCCCTGTATATAAAGTATCGCCGCGCGCAGAACGTCCGAGCGCATCACCGGGCTGGTGAGCCGGCTGTATAGCGAGATCAGCCCCTCCCCCAGCCCCAGCGCGGCCTCGGCGGGAGCCAGACAGGCGCGCGGATCGGTGCGGGAGAGGGTCACGCCTGAGGCTTGGCGCAGGGCGCGCAGCTCCGGGCCATCCTCCAGTTCGTCCGTGTGATGCAGGATAACCTCCTGCATCCCGCCGCGCTCGGCGGCGGAGAGCACCGCGAACACGTAAGCCCACGGCAGTCGCGGGCCTATCCAACAAAAATGTATACGTCTGGGGATCGTCATATGAATTGCTGGCCTGCCGGGAGTCCGGTATGAAGCTAAGTCAGCGCTGCTATGCCAAAGCCGGATTCAGTGTCAATCGCGCCACACTGCCCCCTGCTCTGCGCCTTACCGCCAGCTCACGGGGCTGCGTCGGGCGAACGGGCATTGCCATTCTCCCCTGACTCTGTTAGCCGGGGAGGATCGTGTCGCAGCAATATTTCCTTCATATGACTGAACCCACCCCAACTTACCATCCGGGTCGAGTCAAGCGTTATGCCGATTTCGGCACCATCGCCGAGGCGTTGGATTACGCAGCGCAGGGGCCGACAGGCCTCAATTTTTATTCCGGCAAGGGTGCTCTCGTCGAGGTTCTCCCTTACCACAAGCTGCGTGAGCAGGCGATCAGCCTAGCCCAACGCATGCTTGGCGCCGGGCTGCATCCGGGCGACCGGGTGGGGCTCGTGGCGGAAAGCGATGGCGATTTCGCCCGCGCCTTCTTCGCCTGCCAGTATGCCGGGCTAGTGCCAGCCCCGCTGCCACTGCCTGCCGCGTTCGGCGGCAAGGAAGGTTACATCTCCTACCTGCGCCGCATGGTTCAGGGGGCCGATGCGCATGCCGTGTTCGGCCCAGCCGTGCTGGAAGCCTGGTTGGCCGAGGCCGTCACCGGACTCGACCTCAAGCTCGCCGGCACCATCGCTCTGCTTGATAATGTCGCCCCCATGGAAGCCCCCCTGCCCGCGCAGGACCAGGATTCCCTGGCCTATCTGCAGTTCTCCTCAGGCAGCACGCGCTTTCCGCTCGGTGTTGCGGTTACACAGCGCGCCTTCATGGCCAATGCACATTACATGGCGCATGACGGGCTTGAGGTGACTGATGAAGATCGTGGCGTCTCCTGGCTGCCCTTCTATCACGACATGGGCCTCGTCGGCTTCCTGCTGATGCCCATGGCCTGCCAGATGTCGGTGGACATTCTCCCCCCTCGGGAATTCGCCCGCCGGCCGCTGCTCTGGCTGAGCCTCATCACCCGCAACCGCGGTACCATCTCTTTCAGCCCCTCCTTCGGCTACGAGCTTTGCGCGCGCCGCGCGCAGACCGCCTCTACGGACGATCTCGATTTGTCCAGCTGGCGCCGCGCCGGCATTGGCGGCGATATGATCCGTCCGAACGTGCTGACCCGCTTCGCCGAGCGCTTCGGCGCGTGCGGCTTCAAGGCTGGTGCCTTCGTGCCCTGTTACGGCATGGCCGAGGTCACGCTGGCACTGAGCTTCACCCCCGCCGGTCAGGGCGCACTGGAAGATGTCATTGACGGCATTATTCTGGAGCAAGAACATCGCGCCGTGCCCGCACGAGCCAACACCGAGCGCACCCGCACCTTCGTGCTCTGCGGCAAGGTTCTGCCCAACCACGAGATCGAGGTCCGCGATGAGCAGGACAAGATCCTGCCCGACCGCCTAGTGGGGCGTATCTTCGTGCGCGGCCCCAGCCTGATGCTCGGCTATTTCGGCGCGCCGGAAGAAACCCAGCGCGTGCTAACCGCTGGCGGCTGGCTCGACACGGGTGATCTCGGTTACCTCGTCAACGGTCAGATCGTCATCACCGGCCGGGCCAAGGATCTCGTGATCGTCAATGGCCGTAATGTCTGGCCTCAGGATCTGGAATGGGCCGCCGAGGCGGAAATTCCCGCCCTGCGCAGTGGCGACGTCGCGGTGTTCTCTGTCGATAACGGCATGGAGGAAGAGGTTGTGGTGCTGGTGCAGTGCCGCGTCACCGACCCCGCCGCACGCGAGAAGATGATCCTCGATATCTCCAAATTCTTCCGTGGCCGCCATGGGCTGGAGACGCGGGTGGTACTGGTGCCACCGCACAGCCTGCCGCAGACCTCCTCCGGCAAGCTCAGCCGCAGCCGCGCCCGCACCATGTATCTCGACGGCGTCTTCAACCGCAGCGCCGCACAGGTCTACGCCGCCGAATGAGCCCGAAGCGCGTCGTCGCCGTTACCGGCGCGACGGGGTTTCTTGGCCTGCATCTCATCCCAGCGCTGGCGCGCGCGGGCGCACATGTTCGCATCCTCGCCCGCCGCGATCCCACGCATCCCGCTTGGCAAGGCGTTGATTTCGAAACCGTGCGCGGCAGCCTGGAAGACAAGCAGGCACTGGCCCGACTCGTTAGCGGCGCCGATGCCGTGGTGCATGCCGCCGGGCTAATCAAGGCGCGCAACCGCACCGCCTTCCTCCACATCAATGCCGGCGGCACCGCTGCAGTGGCCCAAGCCACGCGGCAAAACGCGCCGCAGGCCCGTTTCATCGCCATTTCCTCCCTCGCCGCGCGCGAGCCGCAAATTTCTGACTACGCCTTCAGCAAACGTGAAGGTGAGAACGCGGCCCACGCCGCCTACACGGATGCCCCGGCACAACTGGTCATCATCCGCCCCCCGGCGATTTACGGCCCCTGGGACCGCGAGACCCTGGAAGCGTTCAAGGCTGCCTCCCGCCCCATTGCCCCGATCATCGGGCAAGGACGCATCGCCGTCGTGCACGTCACGGATGCCGCCGCCGCCATCGCGGCACTGGCCATGGGCGCGGGTGAAGCGGGGCTCTATGCCCTCGCCGATACCCGTCCCGAGGGCTACAGCATGGTTGAATTTCTCTCCGAGGCCGGGCGTGCCGTCGGCAACACGCCACGCTTCATCCGCATGCCAGATGGCATCATTTTAGCCGCGGGCGCGATTTCGGGCTGGTGGGGGCGGGTGCGCGGGCAAGCGCCAATTTTTACCAAAGGTAAGGCGCGGGAGCTGCTGCACCCGGACTGGTCAGTGACACAAGCCGAACTGCTCCCCGCCGCCATTCATCGGCCGGAAATCAGCCTCTCCGAGGGTTTCGCCGCCACCGCCGCCTGGTACAGGCGGGCGGGCTGGCTGGGTTAAAGCGCCTTCTCGTACACCCGGTAGGTCTTGTACGGCTTCGAGTTCAGGCTCTCGTTCATCCGCCGCATCGGCAGATTATCCTCAAGAATCCAGGACAGCTCGATATGCGTGAAGCCCATTTTCAAGGCCTCCTTGCGCACGGCATCCACCATCAGGAAGGGCAGCAGGCTGCCGATAACATCCTGCGCAGCTGAACGGCGTACGCCCATCAGCGGCACGCGGGCAGTTTTCACGCCCTTCACCTTCAACCGCCAGAGCAGCTTGACCCAGCCGAAGGGCAGCAGCTTGCCGTCCAGCCCGGCAATCGCCTCATTCAGGTTCGGCAACCCGACCAGAAAGCCCACCGGTTCGCCGTTGCGCTCCACCACGCTCACCAGCCTGGGGTCGAGCAGCGGCTTCAACGACTTCGCCAGATAATCCGTCTCAGTCTCGGTCAGCGGCACGAAGCCCCAATTATTCGCCCAGGCATCGTTGAAGATGTCGGTGATGGTGCGGATCTCTTCGTTATAGCGCTTGAAGTCGATACGCCTGACGGTGAGTTCCTTGGGCAAGGGCCGCGCCAGCAGCCGGCGCACGCTGGCCGGCAGCTCCTGGGTAATGTCATAGAGATAGGCGTAAACATCCTTCTCCTTGCGCAGGCCAAGCGCTTCAAGCCGCGCACCTATGTAGGGTTTATCATGGCCCATCAGCAGCATTGGCGGCGTGTCGAACCCGTCCACCAGCAGCCCGGTTTCCTCGTTGATGTTGAGGTTGAACGGCCCCTGCATCAGCTTCATGCCGCGCGCGCGCAGCCAGTTTTCCGCCGTGTCCAACAGCGCCTTGAAGATCGCCGGGTCATCCTCCGCCGCGATCATGCCGAACAGGCCGGGCTCGTCCGGCCGCAGGGCCTGGGCTTGGTGGTCGATCTGCGCGCTGATGCGGCCGACGTCGCGGCCATCGCGCACGGCCAGCCAGAACTGCACCTCGGCATGGCCAAAGAACGGGTTCTTCGCCGTCAGCGCTTCCTCGCGCTCCATGTGCAGCGGCGCGATATATTGCGGGTCATCCTGGTGCAGCCGTTCCGGCAGGCGGATGAAGCGGTTGAGAAGCTTTTTCCCCTGAACCGGGACAATCGTGATTTCGTTCACGAAGCCGCCTTGCGCGCCACCTCTTCCAGAGCGGAGGGCGGCTTGTCCCGCGGCGGCGCGCCAGTAATCTCCATCACCCACGGGTAGAGCTTCGCTTCATCAAGGTCATAGCCCAGGTTGAAGACGGTGGCGCTCTTCGGGCAGCCGCGCACGGAGGCGTAATAGGTGTGGAAGAGCTTGTCCGGATAGAAGCTGACAATGCCGAGATTGGCGGTCTCATTGTGGAAATGATGCACGAGATGGTCGCGCTTCAGCCGCTGGATGACCTTGCTCTTCGGCTTGTAATTCAGATGCTGAATGCAGTGGAAGAATTCGTACACGCAGGTCGTCACCAGCGCGGTGGAGAACGCCGCCGCCGCCCCGGTCCAGCCCGCAATGCCATAGCCGATAGGGCCGGTGATAATCGCCATGGTGGGGATGGTGTTGAGCGGCGAGCCGAACAGCACTTCCAGCAGATGCGGGTCCTGGTGATGGTCGAAATGAATGCGCTTCCACAGGCCGGCGCTCCACTTCATCCGGTAGAGCCAGCGCCCGTGCAGAATGTAACGGTGCAGCGCATACCAGACCAGCGGGTAGACCACGCAGACGGCCAGCAGCGGCAGCACCACGGCTAGCCAGCTCTTCGCGGTGAGCAGCGCGAACGCGCCCGACACCACCGCCAGCGCGGCGTACAAATTGATCGCTGGATAAGTGAGATAAGCAGACCAGAGATCGGAAAGTGTCATCCGCCCGAGATCATAACTACGACCGTGCCAAGCACGGCCCCACGAAAGTTTTTTTGCCATTTCGCTCTTACCGCCTGGCCCTGCCATGTGATCCGTTCACGGACGCCTATGCTCCGCATCCTTACGGATAGCATGCAGGATCGCCGCCTGGCAAACGGCCACCTGACTGTCCTATTTTTTCGCTGTGCGCCGCCAGGATTCGAGCGCCGCCATCTCCGCCTCCGGCAGCTCGGCGATGATCTCGCGCTTGCCCAGCGTCACCGCGCCGCTGCTTCCATCCAGAGAAAGCCAGTCGCCCTCGCCCAGTTTTTCCCCGGCCAGCGTCGCGGTGCGCCCGTCCTCGGCAATATGCAGCTCCCGGCAGCCGACCAGGCAGACCTTGCCGAGCTGGCGCGCCACCACGGCGGCATGCGCTGTGCGGCCACCCATGGCGGTGAGAATCCCAGCCGCGATGGCGAATCCGGCAACATCCTCGGTCGAGGTATCGTGCCGCACCAGAATCACCGGTGTGCCGTTGGCGGCCAAAGCCTGCGCCCTCGCGGTGTCGAATGCCACGCGCCCGCTGGCAACGCCGGGGGCGGCGGAGATAGCCGTGGCAAGCGGCGGACTCGTATCGGCAAAGCGCGTCAGCCGGGCTTTTTCAAGGTCTATACCCTCCGCCCGCTTCAACGCGGTTGCCGGATCCAGCACGCCCTCATTCACGAAATCCACCAGCACGCGCAAGGCCGCGCGCGGGGTACGCTTGGCCGAACGGGTTTGCAGGAAGAACAGCCGCCCCTGCTCCACGGTGAACTCCACATCCTGCACGTCGCGGAATTCAGCCTCCAGCCGCGCAGCCCCCTCGGCCAGCTCGCGCGCCACGGCGGGCAGACGCTCGGCCAGCAGCCCCGCCCCGCCCGGCATGCGCCGCCCGGCCACCACATCCTCGCCCTGGGCGTTGAACAGAAAGTCGGCATACAGCCCCTTCTCGCCCGTGGCCGGATTGCGCGAGAACGCCACCCCGGCGCCGGATTTGCTCCCGGCATTGCCGAACACCATGGCCTGCACCGTCACCGCCGTGCCAGCCAGCCCCTCCAAATGGTTCAACCGCCGGTACTCCTTGGCCCGCGCACTCTCCCACGACTGAAACACCGCCCGCGCCGCCGCCGATAATTGCTCCATCGGGTCGGCGGGAATCGCTTGCCCCGTGGCGGCGAAGGCAGCCTCCTGAAAGTGGCGCGTCAGCCGCTCCAGCGCCTCACCATCCAGCTCCGCCTCATCGGCCACGGTCTCGCCACGGATCATCTCGGCCAGCCGCGCCTCGAACACCGATGCCGGGGCGCCCTGCACTACCTCGGCGAACATCTGAGTGAAGCGGCGGTAGCTGTCCCACGCCAGGCGCGGATTGCCGGTGAGACCGATCAACCCGCGCAAACTGGCCGGGTTCAGCCCCACATCCAGAATCGTCTCCAGCATGCCGGGCATGGATTGAGCCGCGCCGGAGCGCACAGAGACCAGCAGCGGTGCCCGCGCATCGCCAAAGCGGCGCTGCACGGCGGCCTCCAATCGGGCGATGCCCTCGCGCAGGGCGTGCTCCACCGCCTCCAGCGCCTTGGCATCGCCCTGGTTCACGGCGGCGCAGAGCGTGGTGGGCAGCACGAAGGCAGGCGGCACGTTCAACCCAATATGGCTCATGCGCCACAGCTCAGCGGCCTTGTTCCCGGCAATCTCGGGGGTAAGCTCGGCATGGGCGCCGGGGGTGGCGATAAATAGCGGGGCAAAATGCTTCACGCGGAAAGCTCCTCCAGAACACGCTCGCGCAGGGCAAAGGCGGCGTGGGACAAATGATCCGTCGCCTGCTCCAGCGCGCGGGCGATCTCCAGGCTCAGCGTCAGGCGGCGCGCATCATCCTGCGGCACCGCCATGAAGGTGGCGAAGGCTTCGCGCTCGGCGGTGTCGGCGGCGCGCTCGGCCCCCACCACGGCATCCACCGCCTGCAACGCCGTCGTCGCGTCGGCCCGCTGCCCCTCCGGCAGGCGGGAAGCAGCCTCCACCGCGCGCACCATGTGGCTGATACTGTCGATGACGATATCCGCAAGGCGCGTCAGCGGCGCGGTATCAGGCCGGGCCGGGCCGGTTGGAACGAGGCTGAGTAGAAAGGCGCAATCCTCCAGCGCATCAGCGGTATTCTCCACCGCATCAATAACCAGCCGCAACTGCCCGCCTTCATGGCTGCGCGCTGCCATCTCGCGTAATTGCGCAGTCAGCCTGTCGGCTTTTTCCTCAATCAGCTTGGCGCGGCGGGCAAAATCCCGCCCCTCCCCGCCGCTGCCGGTGAGCTGCACGGCAATACCCTCGGCGGTGAAGCGGGTGAGCCCAAGATGGCAGGCCAGCAGGGAAAACACCGCGCCCTCGGCGCTTTCAAACCGGCGGGAGAGATCAGCCTGGATCTCGTCACGGATCAGCCGCGCGCCGCGCCCGGCAGCCAGCCCTTGAGACGTCTCGCTCAGCACATGGCGCAGGAATTCCACGCATTCCGCCTCGCCCAAAGCCTCATCCAGCCGCACGCCATAGCGTATGCGCCCGGCGGCGCCACGCTGCACCGCGTCGAACACCAGTTCCGCCCCGCCCAGCTCTATGAACGCGCGGTGCCCGTAATCCTGCGCCGCCGCCCAGCTGAGCAGCGCCACTGCCGGCTTCTTGCCTACAAATATCTGCAGCGCCTTGCGGGCCTTGTTCCAGTCAATGAGAAACACGATGCGCGAGCCAAGAAACTCCAGGAATTTTTCCCGCGCCGCCGCATCCCCCGAGGCGAAGCGCCCAGTGATGAGATAGAACGCGTCCTCCTCCAACCCGGCGGCCTGACGCTCGGCCAGCGGACTCCACTCAGCCCCCTGGCCGTCGAACATGGCGATAAAAAATTTCGCACGCACGCGGTGGATGTCCGTGTAAGTCACGCTCACCGCCTCATCGTCCACATGCACCACCAGCACATGCGCGTCCGTGGTGCCGATGTCGTTCTGGATGGTGAGATGCCCGCCCGCGCGCACGGCGGTGGTCTCCAGCCCCGGATGCCCAAAGGCGAGCGGCGCCGTGCGGTTAAGCCCGCGCATGAAAGCCTTGATCGCGTGACGGTCCTCGGGGGAGACGGCATGGATGCGCGCCCCGTCCAGCGTTTCCACGGCACTATCCGCCGCCAGCCGGTTAAGCGCCTTATGCATGTCCATGACCAGCAGATGCACGCTATCCGCCCCGCCGCGCGTGGCGGTGGCAAGAGCGCTGACTTCGTCGAGGCCAATCTGGTCCTCCACGCCCACGGCGAGTTGCGGGGCAAGCGCCTCCAGCCGCGCGGCGAAGGGAGCCCCAGCGGCGGCATCGGCGGCTTGCAGCGGCGCCAGCATGGCGGCGAGATCAGCCTTCAGCCCCGCCAGCAGCGCGAGCGCACCCGGCAGATATAGCCGCCCCGCTCCCACCAGCCGCGCATCCGCGATGCAGGTTTCCGTCACCTCATCCCCCAGCCCGGCCTCTCGCAGCCCGGCGCCAAAGGGCCGTGCCGCCCGCCCCGGCTCCTGCACCTGGGCCGTGGCCTCCTGCAACAGGCTGAGGCGCAGCTTTATGCGGTCATTGGCGGCCAGCGCCTTGCCGATGAGCCCTGGCAGCAATACCGCCTGCTCACCCAATTGCGCGACAATTCCGGTCTTTGTCGTCACCGCGAGACTCCCTGATTCCAACTTCCAGCCAGGGAAGCCTAACCCGCCGCGCGCGTCTTGCCTTTGCGTTAAATCAGCAAAACCGATGAACTCTTCATGACAAGCCACGCCGGAAGGCGGCCGGGGTTTTGCCTGTCCAGGCGCGGAAGGCGCGGTGGAAGGCGCTCGGCTCGGCATAGCCTAGCCGCGCCGCAATCTCCCCCACGCTGCCCTGCCCTTGCGTCAGCCACTCAATCGCCAGCCCCCGGCGGATCTCATCCCTGATGCCGCGCAGGCTCTGCCCCTGCTCCTGCAACCTGTGCCGCAGCGTGGAAACCGGCAGGCGCATCTGCTCAGCCAACGCCTCGCTGCCCGGCCAGGCATCCGGCGGAATCTGGCGCAGGCGCTGGCGCACACTCGCCACCAGCCCGGCATCGTAATTGTAGCGTACCAGAATATTGGCGGGGGCACCGCGCAAAAACTGCTTCAGCGCCGCCTCGTCCCGCGCTGGGGCGCGCTTCAGGAACTCGGTATCGAAGGCGAGGCAACTCTCCGGCTGGGCAAAGCGCACCGGCGCGCCGAAGAACACGCGGTAATCCGCGCAGTGCAACGGTTCCGCGCAGCGGAAATCCACCCGCCGCAGCGGAATGCGCCTGCCCGCCAGCCAGCAGGTGATGCCATGCAGCAGGATCCAGAAGGTGCGGTAGGTGAAGGCCGAGCGCGGCGCCCCGGCATCGGCGAGCCGTATCTCCGCCAGCCCATTTGCCACATGCAGTTCGCCATGCGGGTCGTCCAGCACCGCGCGCAGAAACCTCAAGGCCCGGCGCAAGGCCGCTTCCAGCGTGGGGGCGTGCAGCACGCAATGCCCGAGCAGAGTAAAACTGCCCCGGCGCATGGGCCGCGCCGCCAAGCCGAAGAATTCGTCATCCAGCGCCTCGGCAATGGCCAGCCACAGCGCGCCATAGCTCTGTGCCGAGACTGGCTCGCGCACTTCTTCCGGCAGGCCACAGGCGGCAAGCAGAGACGCGGTGGGCAACCCGCGCAAACGCAGCGCCTGCAACGCCTCATCCACGAACGAAGCCGCGATCATCCGCCGTTCCATGCCACTTCTATATCAAGCCGCCGCGCTTGTGGCAAAATCGTCCGCGCAATCAGGTCAAATCCGTCATTGAATGCCACATTCAGCCCCCGTATGTTTCCTGCACGGCGACTGGCTGGCCGGTAAAAATAAATCAAAGCCTTTGAGGAAACCTGCAATGAACGACTCTGCCGTTCCGGCTTACGCGGAGCGCTATGCCGCCTTCCGCGTGGAGGATGCCGAAGCCCTGCTGCAAGGCTCGCTGGCGCAAGGGATCAACGCCTGCGTGGAATGCTGTGACCGCCACGCGCAGCCTGGGCGCATCGCCCTGGAGTGGGAGGACCAGCACGGCGCGCAAGAAACCTGGACATTCGCGCAATTGCGCGACCGCGCCGCGCAATTCGCCGGGTTCCTCAGAGCCCAGGGCATCGGCCCGGGCGATGCCGTGGCCGGGCTGCTGCCGCGCGTGCCGGAGCTGCTCGTCACCATTCTCGGCACCTGGCGCGCGGGGGCGGTGTACCAGCCATTGTTCACCGCGTTTGGGCCAAAGGCCATCGAACACCGGCTGAAAACCAGCCAGGCGAAGCTGGTGGTCACGGACGCCGCCAACCGCCCGAAGCTGGACGACATCCCCAACGCCCCGCCCGCCGCTGTTATCAGCCGCCATGGCGGCACGGCCCGCGCGGGCGATTTCGATTTCACCGCTGAGTTGGACAGACAAAGCACGGACTTCACCCCAATCCTGCGCAAAGGCAGCGATCCATTCCTGCTGATGTCCACCTCCGGCACCACCGGCCTGCCAAAAGGCGTGCCCGTGCCGCTGAAGGCGCTGCTGGCCTTCCACGTGTACATGCGCGCCGCCATCGGCCTGCGGCCGGAGCAAAAATTCTGGAACATCGCAGACCCCGGCTGGGCCTATGGGCTGTACTATGCCGTCACTGGCCCGCTACTGCTCGGCCATGCCACCACGCTGTATGACGGCCCGTTCTCCGTGGAGAGCACCTACCGCATCATCAAGACCCACGGCATCACCAGCCTCGCCGGGTCGCCCACCGCCTTCCGCCTGCTCATCGCCGCCGGGCCGGAAGCCGCTGCCGGGGTGAAGGGCCAGCTCCGCGCCGTGAGCAGCGCCGGAGAGCCGCTGAACCCGGAAGTCATCCGCTGGTTCGCCGAACATCTGGCCGCCCCCATCTACGACCATTACGGCCAGACCGAGCTTGGCATGGTGGTGAACAACCATCACGGCTTGGCGCACGACGTACATCCAGGCACCGCCGGTTTGCCCATGCCCGGCTATCGCGTGGCGGTGCTGGACGACCAGGATAACGAGCTGCCACCCCACCAGCCCGGCACGCTGGCCATGGACATCGCCCGCTCGCCACTGCTCTGGTTCACCGGCTATCTCAACCAACCCACCCCGGCCATTTCCAACGGCTATTACCGCACGGGGGACACGGTGGAGCTGGAGCCGGACGGGCATATCGCCTTCGTCGGCCGGGCGGACGACGTCATCACCTCGTCGGGCTACCGCATCGGCCCGTTCGACGTGGAGAGCGCCCTCATCGAGCACCCGGCGGTGGTGGAAACCGCCGTCATCGGCAAGCCGGACCCGGAGCGGACCGAGATCGTGAAAGCCTTCGTGGTGCTGAAGCCGGATGTGGAACCCTCCGACGCGCTGGCTGAGGAGCTGCGCCAGCACGTGAAGCACCGGCTCTCCGCCCATGCCTACCCGCGCGAGATCGTCTTCGTGGACCAGCTGCCAAAAACGCCAAGCGGAAAAATCCAGCGCTTCATCCTGCGCAATAACGAGAAGGCCCAGGCTCTGGCCTGAGGAAACGCAAAATGCAGATCAAGAACCATGTGTTTCTCATCACCGGCGGCGGCTCCGGGCTCGGCGCCGCCGTGGCGCGGCACTTCGTGGCTTTGGGCGGGCGCGTTGTCCTCGCGGACATCAACCCCGTCGCAGGTCAGGCCCTGGCGGCGGAGCTGGGGGCGGGGGCACGCTTCGTCGCCACCGATGTGACCAATGAGAGGGATGGCGAGGAGGCCGTGGCGCTCGCTGTGCGGGAGTTCGGGCATCTGCATGGGCTAGTGAACTGCGCCGGCATCGCGCCGGGTGAAAAAGTGCTGGGGCGCGAAGGCCCGCACCGGCTGGAGAGCTTTGCCCGCGCTGTCAGCATCAACCTGATCGGCACGTTCAACATGATCCGCCTGACTGCCGCGGCAATCGCGCGAGAGGCGCCGGGCGCCGATGGCGAGCGCGGGGTCATCATCAACACCGCCTCCATCGCCGCCTTTGACGGGCAGATCGGCCAGGCCGCCTACGCCGCCTCCAAGGCCGGGGTGGTGGGGCTCACTTTGCCCATAGCCCGTGAGTTGGCGGGGCATGGCATCCGCATCGTCACCATCGCGCCGGGGATTTTTGAAACCCCGATGATGGCCGGAATGAAGCCCGAGGTGCAAGAGGCGCTGGGCCGCTCAGTGCCCTTCCCGCCGCGCCTTGGCCGCCCGGCGGAATTCGCCGCTCTGGCGCAGCATATCTGCGAGAACGTCATGCTGAACGGCGAGGTTATCCGGCTGGATGGCGCGCTACGCATGGCCGCCCGATGAAATTTGGAGACACCCCATGAGCCAATCTGCCCCTTTCCCCGACCCCATCGTCATCACCGGCGCCATGCGCACCCCCATGGGCGGGTTGCAGGGCGATCTCGGCACAATCCCGGCACCGCATCTGGGCGCCACCGCCATCCGCGCCGCCCTGGCCCATTCCGGCCTCGCCCCGGCGCTGGTGGAGGAAGTCATCATGGGCTGT
>JAQUAC010000245.1 GCA_028687415.1 Acidocella sp.
GCCCGGCTGCTCGCCGCGCTGCTGCATGTGGCGCTCGTCTTCGCCCTCGCCCCGCTGCTAATGGGCGTGGTGAACAAGCTACGCGCCTGGCTGCTCGGGCGGCGCGGCGCGCCGGTGCTGCAACCCTATCGCGTCCTCATCCGGCTGTTGCGTAAGGCCACGCTGGTGCCGGACACCGCGACGCAGCTCTTCCCCGTCTGGCCCTTCGCCGGATTCCTCGCCATCAGCGTTACCGCCATGCTGGTGCCCGGCTTCTGCACCGGGCTGCTCACCGCCCCCTCCAGCGACTTCATCACCATCATCGGCCTGTTCTCCCTCGCCCGCGCCGCCACCATGCTGGGCGGGCTGGAGACCGGATTCGGCTTCGGCGGCGCCGGAGTGCAGCGCGAGGCGTTGTTCGGTGTCTTCGCCGAGGCCGCCTTGCTCTCCGTGGTGCTGAGCTTCGTGCTGCTCGCCCACGGCTCCACGGTGGACGGCATTTCCACCGCTTTCCGCACCGGGCATATCGGCATTTCCGTCTCGCTCGGTTTCACCCTCGTGGCCTTGCTGGCGGTGGCCATCACCGAGACCAGCCGCATCCCCGTCGACAACCCGTCCGGCCATCTGGAGCTTGCGATGGTGCATGAGGCGATGCTGCTGGAATATTCCGGGCGCAACCTGCTGCTGCTGGAATACGCCGCCATGCTGCGGTTGATGGTCTGGATGAGCCTCATAGGCACCGTGTTTCTGCCCTTCGGCATGGCGCGGGCGGAGGACATTCTCTCCTGGCCCGCCGGGCTGGCGCTGTGGGCGGTCAAGCTTGGCGGCATGGCGGTGGCGCTCTCGGTGTTCGAGATCTCCAGCGCCAAGATGCGCGTCTTCCGCGTGCCGGAATTCCTGGGTGTGGCGCTGCTGCTGGGTGTGCTGGCCAGCGTGTTCCTCTTCGTCGCGGCGCGGATCGGCACATGAGCCTCACTTTCTCCCTCGCGCATCTCATGGGCGGGCTGATCCTGCTTTGTGGCTTCTCGCTGCTCTCGCAGCGGCGCCTCGCGGCCATGATCACGCTTTACCAGTCGCAGGCCTTCCTGCTCGCCGCCGCCGCCTTCTGGCAGGGTTACGCCCAGGGCGAGGTCGCGCTTTACCTCACCGGACTGATCACGCTCATCATCAAGGGCGTGGTGCTGCCCATCGGCCTGCGCCACATCGTGCAGCGCTTCAACCTCGTCCGCGCCGTGGAAACCGCCATGCCGGTGGCGATTTCCATGATCCTGGGGGTGGGGCTGATCGGCATTGCCGTGCTGGTGGTGCTGCCGACCACGCCGGGGGCGGTCTCCCTCACGCGGGAGGATCTGGCCATCGCACTTTCGGTGGTGCTGCTGGGCCTGCTGGTGATGGTCACGCGCCGCAACGCGCTGGCGCAGATCATCGGGTTCCTCTCCACCGAGAACGGGCTGGTGCTGGCCGCCGTCGGCATGCCTGGCATGCCCTTCGTGGCGGAATTCTCGGTGGCGCTGTTGGTGCTGCTGGCCTTCCTCGTCGTCGGCGTGTTCCTGTTCCGCATCCGCGAGCATTTTGACACGCTGGACCTCTCCGGCATCGAGGAAATCGAAAGGCAGGGGCGATGAATCTCTGCGCCATCGCCATCGCCCTGCCCTTGGTGGCGGCGCCCGTGCTCGGGTTGTTGGGCAGCCCGGCGCAAGGCGCGCGGGCTAATGCGGTGCTCACCGGCATCGTGTTTCTGCTCACCCTGGCCGCCTTCTGGGCGCCGGGAGCGGGGCTCATCCACGCGGACCCGCTGGGGCTGGTGTTCGGGGCCGTTACCGGCTTTGTCGCTTTCACCACCGCGCTCGCCAATATCTCTTATGTAGCTGGTGCGCTGCCCCGGCTCAGCCTGCGGCGCTGGCGCGTCTACCATGCCATGTGCCAGGTGGTGCTGGCCGCCACGCTGCTCGGGCTTTACGCTGATAATATCGGCCTGCTCTGGGCGGCGGTGGAGGGCGGCACCATTGCCGCCACGCTGGGGGTGAGCCTGCCGCGCACGGCCTCGGCGCTGGAAGCGGCGTGGAAATACTTCATCCTGGGCGGTGTGGGCATCGGCCTCGCTTTGTTCGGCACCATGCTGGTGTATCTGGCGGCACAGCCTGCTCTGGGGCCCGGCCTGCCCGCCATGAGCTTGGCCTCCCTGATGCCCCGCGCCGCCAGCATGGACGGTTCGCTGCTCACTCTGGCCTTCGTATTCATCCTCTTCGGCTATGGCATCAAGGCGGCTTTGGTACCGCTGCATGGCTGGCTGCCGGATGCCTATGCTGAAGGCCCGGCTCCACTCACCACTGCCCTCTCCGGTCCGCTGATGAATGTGGCGCTCATCGCCATTCTGCGTTTCGGGCATCTGCTGGCGGCGAATGCCGCCTCTGGTGGCACGGCGCTGCATCCGGGGCCGTTTCTGCTCACGCTGGGGCTGGCCTCGCTCTTCCTCACCGCCTTCTCGCTCTCCCGCAGGCGCGACGCACGGCGCTTCTTCGGTTTTTCCTCCATCGAGCATTCCGGCATCATCGTCTTCGCCTTCGGCATTGGCGGGCCGGTCGCCATTTTCGGCGGGCTGTTGCACATGCTGGTGCACACGCTGGTCAAATCCGCGCTGTATCAGGCGCTCATCCGCGCGGCGGCTTTGCGCGGTTCCACCGGGCCGGGGCATTACGGTTTCTCGCATCTGCGCGGGCTGATCCACTCCAACAAGGCCACGGCCTGGGCGCTGTGCGGGGCCATCTTCGCGCTCACCGGCCTGCCGCCCTCGGGGCTGTTCGCCAGCGAGTTCATCATCGTCAGCCAGACGATCCAGCTTAACCCCTGGGTTTCGCTGCCGCTGGGCCTGGGCCTACTGCTCTGCGCGGTAGCGATATTGCGCAATATCGGCCCGCTGATCTTCGGTCCCGCCCCGGCGCACACCAAGCCGGTCAAGGCCGGGCCAGGCATCCATCTCGTCACGCTGCATCTGGTGCTGGCCATGCTGGTGGCCTTCGCCATGCCCGCCCCGCTGGTGCAGCTGCTCTCCTCTGTTTCGGCGGCGCTGCAATGAAGCTACTCTCCCCTCAGGACTGGGTCGCGCATAAGGGCAAGTTCATCGCCCTCTGGACGGATGCGGACCACGCCTACGCCCTCTACCAGCCAAGCGAGTTGGTGGCCGTAAACCTGGAGAACGGCGCCTACCCGGCTTTGCCGCATGCCGGGGCGGGCTGGTTTCAGCGTCTGGCGCATGATTTGAATGGCCATATCGCCGCCGGTGCTACCGATCCCCGCCCTGCGGTGGACCATGGGCGCAACGCCGACGGCACCGGCCCCTGGCCGGAATTTTCCGCCCCGGAGGTCGAGGGCGTGCATCAGGTCGCCGTTGGGCCGGTCCATGCCGGAATCATCGAGCCCGGACATTTTCGCTTCTCCGTGCTGGGCGAGCAGGTGCTGAAGCTGGAGGCAAGGCTCGGCTACGCGCATAAGGGCACGCTGGGGCTCATTCGCGGCAAATCCCCGCGCCTCGCCGCGCGTTACGCCGCGCGCATCTCGGGCGACGCCACCATCGCCCATTCCCTCGCCTTCGCCCATGCCGCCGAGGCTGCCCTGGGCGTCACCCCGCCCGCCCGCGCTATCTATTTGCGCGCCATCATGGCCGAGCTGGAGCGGCTGGCGAACCATACCAGCGATATCGGCGCCATGGCGGGGGATGCGGGCTTCGCCTTCCTCGATGCCCGTTTCGCCTATTTGCGCGAACTGATCTGCGCGGCCTGCGCCACCGCCTTCGGCCATCGGTTGATGATGGACATCGTTATTCCCGGTGGTGTGGCGGGGGATATTGCCGAGGACGGGGGCGATGCCATCCGCGCCGCGCTGGACGCGATAGAGGCCGAACTGCCCGGCCTGACCCGTGTGTTCGAGGATTATGCAAGCCTGCAGGACCGCGTGGTCGGCACTGGCATCGTCCCGCTAGCGCTGGCGGAGGCGTATCACGCCGGGGGCTATGTTGGCCGTGCCTCGGGGCAGACGCACGACTCCCGCCTGTTGCCCGGCTATCCGCCGTACGAGACTTTCACCCTCTACGTGCCGGTGGAAAAAGACGGTGACGTGGCGGCGCGCATCAAAATCCGGCTGGCGGAAATCCCCGAGAGCATCCGCCTGGCGCGGGACATGCTGGCCAGCCTGCCCACTGGCCCCGTGGCGCTACTGTTGCCGCCGGAAAGCGGGCAGGGGCTGGGCGTGGCCGAGAG
>JAQUAC010000246.1 GCA_028687415.1 Acidocella sp.
GGCATTGTTTCTGCCTGCGCCAGGGTCAGCGCCAGGGTGGCGAGGTCCGTCACGGGAATGAAGCTGCGGCGATTCCGGATACCGCCGAAGGGCAGCGGTAGGCCCCGGCGCAGGCAATGCAGCAGAAGCTGGACATTGCCCGGACAGCCGGGGCCAATGACGGCGGTAGGGCGGATGGCGGCAAAGCCTGGGCCGAACGCCACCTCTGTCTCCAACTCCGCGTCGAGCTTGCTGCGCGCGTAATCGTCCATGGGGGTGGGGGCGGTGGTGTCCGTCACCGGGCCAGCATGCACGCGGCCATGAATATAGGCGGTGGAAATGAGAATGAAGCGTTTTGCCCCGGCGGCGCGGGCGGCGCGGGCCAGGTTCACCGCCGCCTCCACATTCTGCCGCCGCCAGGTTTCAGGGGCCACGCCCCGCCTGTGGCCAAGCCCGGCGGCATGGATGATGATTTCCGCCGGAGGCAGCGTGTAATGCGCATCCGCCAGATCCCCGGTGACAACCGGTTCAACCCCCGGCGACAGGGCGCGGGCGCTGCGTATGCCGCCCCACACAGCCATGCCGCGCGCGGAGGCAGCGCGCGTAATGGCGCTCCCGATATAGCCGGAGGCGCCGGAGACAAAGAGACTCAAGGCCTAGTCGAGGCGCGGCTCGGTGCGGCGCGGCCGTGGCGGCGGGGTAGGGGCGAGGCGCTCGCGCACCGGCATCACCGGGGCAATAGGCTGCGGAATTGGGGCTCGGCGCGGTTCCGGCGCAGGCTCCTCCATCTGTGGCGGAAACCCGGAGCGAGATTTCTTCATCATGCCGAAATTCGGCACTTCATCGTAGCTGTCCAGATTACGGGGGGCGGGAGGCAGGGCGCCGGAGGCGCGCATGGCCATCACGCGCAGATCCTCGTGCATGGAGTCGATCTGCGCTTCCAGCGCCTCCAGCCGCGCCTTCACGCCGAACACGCTGAACGGTACCAGCAGAAAGGCAAGAAACCAGAGCAAAGCAGGCAGGGCCAGGAGCAAAAATGCCCAGCCCGGCATCCAATCCGGCAAGGTAAGTGGCAGATTCATTAACACGTCCCTAGATTAATACGCCTTCAAGCCGGGCCGCGAGCCGATCTGAAGGCGTAAATTTCATCTTTAAACAGGAAACTAGAGTGTTCGCCGCAACGACAAACACTCTAGCATAACCGATTAGTGGCGGAAATGCCGCATATTTGTGAAGACCATGGCAATGCCCGCCGCATCCGCCGCCTCGATGACATCCTTGTCACGAATCGACCCGCCCGGCTGGATCACACAGCTCGCCCCAGCGGAGATCGCTGCCTCAAGCCCGTCCGCGAAGGGGAAGAACGCGTCGGACGCCACGGCGCAGTTGCTGAAGTCCAAATTAGCAGCCTTGCCGCGCCAGGCGGCGATGCGCGCGGAGTCCACCCGGTTCATCTGCCCAGCGCCGACGCCTATGGTGGCGCGATTTTTGGCATACACAATGGCGTTGGACTTCACATGCTTGGCCACGCGGAAGGCAAACAGCATGTCGGCAATCTCGGCCTCGGTGGGGGCGCGCTTGGTCACCACTTTCAGCTCGGCGGCGGTGATGCGCCCGGCATCGCGGGTTTGCAGCAGAAAACCGCCAGCCAGGGATTTGAACGTAACCCCCGCTTCCGCCGGGTCCGGCAGGCCGCCGGCGGTGAGCAGACGCAAATTCTTCTTGCCCGCGAGCAGGGCCTTGGCGGCGTCCGTCGCGTCCGGAGCAATGATCACTTCGGTGAAGATGGTGGAGATCTTCGCCGCCGTCTCCTCGTCCAGCGTGCGGTTCAGCGCCACGATGCCGCCGAAAGCGGAAACCGGGTCGCAGGCCAGGGCCGCATCCCACGCCGCTGCCACGTTCTCGGCGCTCGCCACGCCGCACGGGTTGGCGTGCTTCACAATCACGATGCTCGGCGCGTCAAACTCCGCCACGCATTCATAAGCGGCGTCGGTATCGTTGTAATTATTGTAGGAAAGCTCCTTGCCCTGGGTTTGCGCAGCGGTGGCCACGCCAAAGCGGGCGGGGGAGGAGGTGTAGAACGCGGCACTCTGGTGCGGGTTTTCGCCGTAGCGCAACTCCTGCTTCTTCACGCCGGAGAAGCTGAAGCTCTCCGGGTATTCTTCGCCATTCTGTCCGGCGAACCAGCCGGAGATGGCGGCATCATAAGCCGCGGTACGGGCATAGGCGGCGGCGGCCAGCTTGCGGCGGGTGGCCAGGGTGGTACCGCCATGCGCGGTCAGCTCGGAGAGCACGGCCTGGTAATGCTCCGGCGCGGTCAGCACGGCCACGCCATCATGGTTCTTGGCGGCGGAGCGGATCATCGCCGGGCCGCCAATGTCGATATTTTCGATGCAATCCTCGAACGCCGCCCCGCGCGCCACTGTGGCCTCAAACGGGTACAAATTCACCGCCACCAGGTCGATAGGCGCGATGTCGTGCGCGGCCATTTGCGCGATATGCGCGGGGTCGTTGCGCTTGCCCAGAATGCCGCCATGCACCTGTGGGACCAGCGTCTTCACCCGGCCTTCGAGGATCTCGGGGAAGCCCGTATGTTCGGAAACCTCGGTCACCGGCACGCCGGCTTCGCGCAGCATCTTGGCGGAACCGCCAGTGGAGAGGATCTTCACCCCATGCGCTTCCAGCGCGCGGCCGAACTCAACAAGCCCGGTCTTGTCTGAGACAGAAATGAGGGCGGTACGGATGGGCACTATATCGGACATGGCTGGCTCCAGAGTTCATATGGAAGGCCCAGGCGAGCGGCCGACAACACCCGCGCTCCCCGATGGTGAACCATCTCAAACTCGCCAGTCACGTGGGCACGCGGCGTTTGGCACGGGGAGGGGGGAGATGCAAGGCTGCCAGGGCAGCCCATGCATGCGTGAGAATGGCCGTGCACAGGCGGCAGCCAATGCACGGCCACGGACTCCTAGACGTACACGACTTCCGTCATCATACCCGCCGCCATGTGGTAGAGATTATGGCAGTGGAACAGCCAGCGCCCCGGATTATTGGCGTCAAAGGCTATCCTCACCGCGCTCATCGGCGGTACCAGCACGGTATCGCGCATCGCCCCGGCAAGTGGCGCGCCGTTCAGCGCCACCACCTGGAAATGATGCCCGTGCAGATGCATCGGGTGCGACATCATGCTGTCATTGATGAGATCGAGCCCCACCCGCTCGCCCTGCTTCACCTGAATGGGCTGGTGGTTCTGCCACTGCCGGCCATCAATCCCCCAATCATAGCCCATCATGCCGCCGGTCAGATGCAGCTCATGCACCCGGTCCGGCGCGCGGGGGCTGAGCGGTTGCATCGCGATCAGGCGGGATTCCAGCGACAAGCCGCACGGGGGTGCCGTATCGCCAGTGGTCTCGGCCAGCTTCATGACCTGGGCCTTCGCCGTGGCCAGGATGATACCGGTCTGTTCCACCCCGCCCTCGCGCTGCGCGAGGATCGGAAACATGCCCTCTCCGGCGGGCAGGCGCAGCAGCACATCCGCCCGCTGCCCCTGGGCCAGGGGGAAGCGCGTGACCGTGACAGGCTGCACAGGGTCGCCATCCACCGTGAGGAGCCGCCCCTGGAGCGCGCCAAGCTCGATCCAGAATGCCGTCGCCGTCGCGCCATTAATCAGCCGCAGCCGGACTTGCCCGCCAGCCTCCACCCGCAGGATTTGCGGGTCGCGCAAAGTGCGGTCATTCGCCAGATAGGCGTCGAAATCGATGTCGTTCAAATCCGAGCCGCCGCCCATCATGCCCATGCCGCCCATGCTCATGTTACCGGAAGCGGCCCGGCCGCTGGTTAGGCCCGCGAGGATCTCCGCCGGATCGCGGAACGTGAAATCGTGCAGCAGAATGACAGCCTCCTGCGCATCCAGCCGCAAATCCTCTGAGGTTCGCACGATCAGCGGCGCCGCCATGAGCTGCTGTTCCTGCAGGCCCAGATGCGAATGCATCCAATGCGTGCCGGAGCGCGGCGCGAAATCATAGCCCTGGACGCCGCCATCGGCGATCGGCGTCTCGAAGCCGGTATTCACCACCCCGTCCTGCCGCACTGGCGGCGTCTGCCCGTGCCAGTGGATAATGGTGGGCACCCCGCACCTATTGGCGAGGGACACGGTGAAGCGCTCATCCGGTGTCAGCTGCACGCCGGCCATGCCGGTGGCCTGCTGGAGGCTGAAAACGGAGGCTGCCCGGCCGTTCACGGCGGGTGTCCGGCGT
>JAQUAC010000247.1 GCA_028687415.1 Acidocella sp.
CCCGCCGCGATAAACCCTTTGAACCTGATCCGGGTCATACCGGCGGAGGGACGGGGATTTGCAGAATGTCTTTGCACCCGCTCTCTGTTTTTTGGAGGGCGTACAGCGTGACCATTCAACAGAAGCTTCATGACGTGACCACCGGGCCGATTATCGGCTCGCGTAAAATCTATTCCGCTCCACGGACGAGACCCGACATTCTTGTGCCGTTCCGCGAGGTTGCGCTGCACCCCACCGCCAATGAGCCGCCCCTGCGGCTTTACGACACGTCCGGCCCCTATACTGAAGACATGGCCCGAATCGACCTTGATGCCGGGTTGGGCAAACCCCGCGCCGGGTGGATCGCCGCACGCGGGTTCACAACCGCCGCAGGGCGCGCGGTAAAACCCGAGGATAACGGCTTTGTCCCCGCCGACCGGCTGGTGCCGCTCTGTCTTGCGCCGCATGAAATTCATGTCGCACAGGACGGAAATTTGGTCACGCAATATGAATTCGCCCGCGCCGGGATCATTACCGAGGAAATGATCTACGTCGCGCACCGGGAAAACCTGGGGCGCTCCGCCGCGCATGAACAGGCGGGAGCCTTGCGTGCCGATGGCGAGGATTTTGGCGCCGCGATCCCGGAGTTTGTCACGCCGGAATTCGTCCGCTCGGAAATCGCCGCGGGTCGCGCCATCATTCCGGCCAATATCAATCACCCTGAGCTGGAACCTGTCATCATCGGGCGCAATTTCCTGGTGAAGATCAACGCTAATATCGGCAATTCCGCCGTGACTTCCAGTGCGGCGGAGGAGGTGGAGAAACTGGTCTGGGCCATCCGCTGGGGCGCGGATACGGTGATGGACCTCTCCACCGGGCGCAACATCCACAACATCCGTAGCTGGATATTGCGTAACTCACCGGTGCCGATCGGCACCGTGCCGATTTACCAGGCGCTGGAGAAAGTTGGCGGCGATGCCAGCAAGCTTGACTGGGAGGTGTTCAAGGACACGCTGATCGAGCAGGCCGAACAGGGGGTGGATTATTTCACTATCCATGCCGGGGTGCGGCTTGGCTACATCCCGCTGACCGCAAAACGCGTCACCGGCATTGTCTCACGTGGCGGCTCGATCATGGCGCATTGGTGCCTGTCGCATCACCGCGAGAGTTTTATCTATGAGCATTTTGGAGACATCTGCGACATCATGCGCAAATACGATGTGTCATTCTCGCTGGGTGACGGCTTGCGCCCTGGTTCGAACGCTGATGCCAACGACGCCGCGCAATTCGCCGAACTGGAAACCTTGGGCGAGCTGACGAAAACCGCCTGGGCCAAAGGCTGCCAGGTGATGATCGAAGGCCCGGGCCATGTGCCGATGCACAAGATCAAAGCCAACATGGATAAGCAGCTGGCCACTTGCCACGAGGCGCCATTCTACACGCTCGGGCCGCTGACCACTGACATCGCACCAGGCTATGACCATATCACCTCAGCCATCGGTGCCGCAATGATCGGCTGGTTCGGCACGGCCATGCTCTGTTACGTCACGCCGAAAGAACATTTGGGCTTGCCGAATCGGGAGGACGTAAAAACCGGTGTGATCACCTACAAACTCGCGGCCCATGCGGCGGACCTTGCGAAAGGTCATCCGTCTGCCCGCCTACGCGATGACGCAGTTTCCCGTGCGCGGTTCGAGTTCCGCTGGGAGGATCAGTTCAACCTGAGCCTGGACCCGGACACGGCGCGTAGCTTTCACGATGAAACCCTGCCGAAAGAGGCGCATAAAACCGCGCATTTCTGCTCCATGTGCGGTCCAAAATTTTGTTCCATGAAAATCAGCCACGACATTCGCGAGGAAGCTGACCGCCTGGCGGGGTTGGAAAAGCAGAACGAGGCTTTTGCGCTGACGGGTGGCCAGCTTTACGTACCGCTCCGGGAGCGCGCCGCCGATACGCCGGAAGCAACAGCGCCCTCCCCGAGGTGACGTTTATCTCAGATCGGCAGTGGGGCCGCTTCAACGCGGTGGGTGGACGCCAGCTCGATGAAGGCGCGGATGTAGTCGATCTCCGCATCGGCCTCGCGCATGCCCAAAAAGATCTGCTTGGCCACGCCATCTGGCCCTAAGCGCACCGGATAGACCTTGAACCGCGAGGCATATTCCTCGACCAGCCAGCGCGGCAGGGCGGCCACGCCGCGCCCATGCGCAACCATCAGCAGCATGATGTCGGTGGTCTCGATTGGTTTGTGCTGCCTTGGGCTGATCCCGGCGGGCGTCAGAAACTGGGTGTAGATATCGAGCCGGTCGGCCGGGACCGGATAGGTAATCAGGGTTTCCTCGGCGAGCTGGTTTGGCAAGACGAAATCAGCGCCGCGCAGCGGGTGGTGTGGCCCCACCACCAGAACCTGTTCGTAATCAAAGACCGGCGTGAAGCGCAGTCCCGGCTTATAAAGCGGATCAGGCGTCACCAGCATGTCGATCTCGTAGCCAAACAACGCGCCGATGCCGCCGAACTGGAATTTCTGCCGCACGTCCACCTCCACCTTGGGCCAGCGATCCAGATAGGGCGCCACGATTTTGAGCAGCCATTGGTAGCAGGGGTGGCACTCCATGCCGATGCGCAGTGTGCCCCGATCACCTTTGGCGAATTGCCGCAGCCGCTCCTCGGCATGGGCAAATTGCGGCAACAGGCGGTTGGCGGCCGCCAGCAGAAACTCACCGGGCTGCGTCGGCTGCAAGCTGCGCCCTTCGCGCCGCCAGATTTTTACCCCGATCTGATCTTCCAGCTTCGCGATCGCATGGGAAAGCGCCGACTGGGTCAGGTTGAGCTGCGCTGCCGCCGCGGTCAACGAGCCCTGGCGTTCAACTTCGCGGATGATGGCCAGGTGGATGCGTTCGAGAATCGCCATGCGCAGCTCCATATGTGAATGAAATTCATCGATTTATGAATTTATACCATTTTTATTCATGAACTCAACCAGATAGGAAACCGCCTCCTTCGCTCCTCATATTTCAGGTGAACGCCCATGGTCACGACCCATAATCTCGGTTTCCCGCGCATCGGCACCCGCCGCGAGCTCAAATTCGCGCTTGAATCCTATTGGAAGGGCCAGTCCTCGCGAGAGGCACTGCTGCGCACGGGCGCCGAGCTGCGGGCCAAACATTGGCAGGATCAGGCGGCGCTGGATCTGGTGCCGGTGTGCGATTTCTCATTCTACGATCAGGTGCTGGATATGAGCTTCACCCTGGGCAATCTGCCCGCGCGTGTGCGGGGTTTTCATGGTGATGCGCTGGATAATTACTTCCGCATCGCGCGCGGCCGCTCGGCGGTGGGGCGCGAGGACCATGCCGCCTGCTGTGGCGGTGTGGCGGCGGGGGAGATGACCAAATGGTTCGATACCAATTATCATTACATCGTGCCGGAATTCGATGCAGGCACCGAATTTAAGCTCGACGCCTCCCGCCTGCTGGCGCACCTCGCCGAGGCAAAAGCCCAGGGGGTGACAGCCAAGCCCGTGATCATCGGGCCGGTGACCTATCTGGCCCTCGGCAAGGCCAAGGATGGCGCGGACAGGCTTTCGCTCCTGCCTCGGCTGCTGCCGGTCTATGCCGAGTTGCTGACCGCCCTTGGCGCGGCGGGGGCCGAATGGGTGCAGATCGACGAGCCCATACTGGTGACGGAACTGGATACCGCCTGGCAGGAGGCTTTCCGCTCCGCCTATCAGGGCCTCAGTACGGGCGCGGTGAAATTGCTCCTGGCCACCTATTTCGGCCAATTGCAGGAGAACCTGAGGCTGGTGGCGGCGCTGCCCGTGCAGGGCGTGCATCTCGATGCGATAAATGCCCGGGATGAGGTCAAAACGCTGATCCAGGCCACACCCGTCGATCGCATCATCTCGCTGGGCGTGGTCAATGGCCGCAACATCTGGACGACCGACCTGGAGGCCACACTTGACTGGCTGGAGCCCGTTGCGAAAGCGCTCGGTGAGCGGCTGTGGCTGGCGCCCTCGTGCTCGCTGTTGCATGTGCCGGTTGACCTGGAAAGTGAGCACAAGCTGGATGCGGAGATCCGCTCCTGGCTGGCCTTCGCCGTGCAGAAACTCGCGGAAATTCATGTGCTGGCGACAGCTCTGGCCCGCGGCCGCGAATCTGTGGCACGACAGCTTGCAGACAACCGCGCCGCCATTGCCGCGCGCCGTGCTTCAGCGCGGGTGAACAACTCGGCGGTAAAAGCCTCGGTG
>JAQUAC010000248.1 GCA_028687415.1 Acidocella sp.
AGCAGATGGTAGCCACCCACCCCCTTCACCGCGACAATGCCCCCAGCGCGCAATGTAGACAGACAGGTCTGTATACCAACCTCGCCCGAAGCCGCGCCGAAACGCACGCTTGGCCCGCAAACCGGGCAGGCCACCGGCTCGGCGTGGAACCGTCTGTCTACCTTGCCGGCGTATTCGGCGGCGCAGTCTGGGCACATAGCGAAATCCGCCATGCTGGTATTGGCGCGGTCATAGGGCAAGGCGCGGATGATGCTGTAGCGCGGCCCGCATTGGGTGCAGTTGATGAATGGGTAGCGGTAGCGGCGGTTGCCTGGGTTCGCCATCTCGGCCAGGCAGTCTGGGCAGGGGGCAAGGTCTGGCGGCAGGCCCTGGATTTCGCCCGTGTCCACGCTGTCCAGAATTTCGAACCCGGAGCCAGCAAACACCGCCGTGTCCACGGCGCGGATCTCCGGGCGCGAAGCCGGCGGCGCTTGAGTCAGCAGGTTAGCGCGGAATTCCGTCAGCGTGTCCGCCTCCGCCTGGGCGCAGATTTCCACAATACCGGCGCGGTTGCGCACCCAGCCCGTAACCCCAAGCCGCAGCGCCAGGCGGTACACGAAGGGCCGGAACCCCACGCCCTGTACCAAGCCGCCTAAAGTGATCCGCTGGCAGGGCAAAATCTCAGGCCGCCGCGCGTGTGCCCGCCTGCCACCAAATATGGCAAGCGCCCTCATCGGAGACCATGCATGGCCCCACCGGGCTTTGTGGCGTGCAGGCACGGCCATAGAGTCTGCACTGGTCCGGCTGTTTTTTGCCCAGCACCACGGCGGCGCAGTCGCAACCCGGCGGCATCTCGCCCGCATGGCGGCGGGGCAGGGTGGTGAATTCGTGCCGGGCCCGGGCGTCAGAGCGCCGCCATTCGCCGCGCAGGGCGAAGCCGGAATTGGGGATTACCCCGATGCCGCGCCAATTCGCATCCCCAACTTCCAGCACCTCGGCCATCAGGGATTGGGCGCGCTTGTTGCCCTCCGGGCGCACCAGCTCGGCATAGCAATTATCCAGGAAGGGCTTGCCCTCCAGCTTTTGCCGCAGCACGGAATACATGGCCGCCAGCAGGGAATTGGCGGAGAACCCAGCCACCGCCACCGGCAGATGATATTTTTCCGGGATGAACCGCCATTCCTCGGCTCCCATCACAGCCGCCACATGGCCGGGGGCGATGAGCGCGTCCAGGGACGTTGCATCCTCACGCAGCAGCATGTCCACCGCCGGCCAGGTGAGCCGCGCGGAGAGCAGGAGCGACAGATTATCCGGCACGCCCTCGGCCAGCATCGCGGCCACGGGGGCGGTGGTCGTCTCGAACCCGGCGGCAAAAAACACCACCTGCCGTTCCGGCATGGCGCGGGCCAGGGCCACAACCTCCTGCGGGGAGCTGATGGGCCGCACATCCGCCCCGGCGGCGCGAGCCTCGGCCAGGGAGCGGATCTCGCCCTTGGGCGCGTTGATGGGCACGCGCAGCATATCCCCGAACGCCGCCAGCGTGACATTGCCCGCCATGGCGAGGCTGATGGCATCGGCCAGATCTTCCTCCGGGCACACGCAGACCGGGCAGCCAGGGCCGGGGATCAGCCGCACCAGCGGCGGCAAAACCCCGCGCAGACCCAGCATCGAGAGGCTACGCTCATGCCCGCCGCACACATTCATCACCGCCACCGGGCGCTCCAAAGGCAGTTCCGCGATTCGCGCCAGCCATGCCTTGGCGGCGGCGAAATCCTCTTTCATTGGTCGGCTGCGGCGAGGATCTCGTCGAACAGCTCCCAGCTCAACCGCGCATCCTCCGGCGTCATTTTCCGTAGCGCGTAGCCGACATGGGTCATCACGTAATCGCCCACCTCAACCTCGTTCTCGCCGATCATGAACAGGCTGATGGTGCGCGTAATCCCCCGCGCCTCGCACTCGGCATTGAAGCGGTCGATCGACACTACCTGCATGGGAATCCCAAGACACATTTTTACTACCCCTCAGCCTCTTCATGCGCCGATGGTGGTTGGAAACATTGATCTGGCTCAAATGTTATGGTGCGGGTGGGGGGACTCGAACCCCCACGGGCCTAGGGCCCAACGGATTTTAAGTCCGGTGCGTCTACCATTCCGCCACACCCGCTTAGGCTTCCACCTAACCCGGGGAGCCGTGGGTGGGCAATAAGCGTTGACGCCAACGGGGCTGGCCGGGCAGCAAGGTGGCATGGCCCGCCTCCCTCCGCCGCCGCAAAAGCTTACCCGCCGCTTGTCGCTTGGTTGGGCCATGCTGCGCGTACTCATCATCGTGACGATATGGGGCGGTGTTGCCTTGGGGCTGGCGGCGTTGTGGTTCACCTGGGATCTGCCAAACCCCGCCACCGCCGTCACCCAGACCCGCCGCCCGGCGATAAAGCTGCTGGACCCTTTGGGCCATCTCGTCGCCCGGTTTGGCGATGCCTCTGGCGAGGTGGTGCTGCCCGCCGCCCTGCCGCCTTACGTGCCGGCCGCGTTCATTGCCATTGAGGACAGGCGTTTTTACGATCACGGCCCGTTCGACGGTCAGGGCATTGCCCGCGCGCTGGTCTCGGACGTTGTGCACCGCCGGGTGGTACAGGGCGGTTCCACGCTGACGCAGCAGGTGGCGAAAACCTTGTTCCTCACCAACCAGCGCTCGCTGCGCCGGAAGGTGCAGGAGGCGGTGCTGAGCCTCTGGCTCGCGCGGCATTACACAAGGGATGAAATCCTCGGCATCTACCTTAACCGTGTGTATCTGGGTGCTGGCGCTTATGGGGTGGATGCCGCAGCACGGCTGTATTTTGGCGTGCCCGCCACGCAGCTCACCTTGGCGCAGGCGGCAATTCTCGCCGGGCTGCCGAAAGCCCCCTCCAGCCTCAACCCCTTGGCCAACCCGCAAGCCGCCGCCAACCGCGCCACCCAGGTGCTGGACGATATGGTGGCGACGCAAGCCATAAGCCCCGAGCAGGAGAACGCGGCGGAAGCGCAACTTGCCAACGCTGCCTCGCCAGTCTCCCGGACCTCCTGGTTCGCGCTCTGGATCATGCAGCACGAGGGTGCGGATATTCCTGAAGGCGAGGACATCACCTTCACCACCACGCTGAATGCCGGGCTGCAAACCGCGGCGGAGGCGGCGCTGGAGAATACCATCGCGGCGCAGGGGGCGGCGATGCACGTCTCCCAGGGCGCGGTGGTGGTGCTGGATGCCCGCACCGGCGCCGTGCGCGCGCTGGTGGGCGGGGTGGGAGACCGGGAGGGCTATAACCGTGCCGTGCTCGCGCGGCGGCAGACCGGCTCGGCGATCAAACCCATCGTCTGGCTGGCGGGGCTGCGCGCCGGCATGTCGCCCAATGACACGGTGCTGGATGGCCCGCTCAACCTGCGCGGCTACCGCCCGCATGATTATGAGGCGGGGTATCACGGCAACGTCTCCATGACCCAGGGGCTGGCGGATTCGATGAACACCGTCGCCATCCGTATTCTGCTGCGCGCGGGCGGGGCGAAGCGGGTGATCGCGCTGGCGAAAATTCTTGGGCTGAACGACAATTTCCCGGACGATGCGACAATGGCGCTGGGCACCGGGGCGGTGGGTGTGCTGCAAATGGCGGGGGCCTACGCCAGCTTCTTCAATGGCGGTGAGCGCGTGACGCCCTATGGCGTTACCAAAATTAACGGCGCGCCAACACAGGTGGCTGCGCCCGTGCCGGTGGTAGACCCCGCGCAAGCGCAGGCGGTGGCGGGCATGATGCGCGCGGTGGTGACGGGCGGCACCGGCAAGGCGGCGTTTATTCCGAGTGTGTATACGGCGGGCAAAACCGGCACCACGCAGGATTACCGGGATGCCTGGTTCATCGGCTATGCGGGGGGAGACATCATCGCCGTGTGGCTGGGCAATGACAATAACTCACCCACCAACAAGGTGCTGGGCGGCACGTTGCCCGCGGCGATTTTCAAGGAGATCGCGCTGGCGGTTAATTAGTCCGGTCGGATTCGAACAGATCCAGCAGCTCCTTGCTCGCCTCCTGCGTGGTCTGGATTATCCGCCGCTCGTCATTGGCGAACTCGTAGCTTTCCGTGAGGATTTTTTCGTCGTGCTTGCGGAACAGCTCAATCGCCCGCCGGGCCTGATCGGTGGGGATGTCCAGGTCTTCCAGCAGCAGCTCGGTCAGGCGCAGGCT
>JAQUAC010000249.1 GCA_028687415.1 Acidocella sp.
ATAAGCAGTGAGCAGCGGCGTCGGAATACCCTGCGCCGCTGCCACGCCGGAGGCGTCCATCCCCGGCGTTGTCACCGTCACCTTTATCGGGTCCAGCATGCAGTAGCCCGGCTCCAGCCCGGCAAAACCGTGCCACGCCGCCCCCGGTTCCAGCATCCAGCATTCCTGCTCATGCGCCAACATCGCCGCCGGAGCATCGGCGAAGGCGATATCCTCACCTCCCGCTTGCACGCGCTCCGGCTGCCACACGCCGAAGAACCAATCTCCCTTGCCCGCGAACTCGCGCGCCAGCCGCGCCATGGTCTGGCGGAAAGAGATCGCCTCGGCGATCGCCTCGCCGGTGAGCAATTGCCCGCTCGCCCCATCCATCATCGCAGCACTCACATCGTTGGAGGCGATAATGGCGTATTGCGGCGAGGTGGAGGCATGCATCATGAAAGATTCATTGAAGCGCGTATGCTCGATCTTCACCCGCCCCTCGCGCATGTGAATCATCGAAGCCTGCGAGAGTGCCGCCAGCAGCTTGTGAGTGGATTGCGTGGCGAACACTGTGGGGCCGTCGCGCCGCGCCTGCGCCAGGTCGCCACGCATGGCGAAGCGGTCCTTATAAATGGGGTTGAAGCGCGCATAGCCGAACCAGGCTTCGTCGAAAAGAATCCGGTCTACCGATGGCTCAAGCAGCTCCTCCACCCGGCCCGCGTTATAGCACAGCCCGTCATAGGTGGAGTTGGTCACGATCGCGAGTGCCGGCTTCTCCTTGATCCCAGCGGCAAGCTTGGTGTTGGCGATGCCGTGGGCGACGCCCTGCGCCGCCAGCGCCGCCGGGGGAATCGGCCCGATCAGCCCCAGACGGTTACGGCGCGGCATAAGATACACCGGCACCGCGCCGGTCAGGCTCAGCCCGTGCTCTATGGATTTATGACAATTGCGATCCGCCAGCACAATCTGCCCGCGCGCCACATTCGCCATCATCACCACGCGGTTGGAGGTGGATGTGCCGTTGGTGACATAATAGGTGCGGTCCGCGCCGAACACACGCGCGGCATAGCGCTCACCCGCGCCAATCGGCCCGCTATGGTCGAGCAGCGAACCCAAATCGCCGACGGAAATGGAGAGGTCCGAACGGAACAGCGCCTCGCCGAAATAATCATGGAACATGCGCCCCACCGGCGAGCGTAAAAACGCCGTGCCCCCCGTATGCCCCGGCGTATGCCAGGAATATTCCGCCTCAGCCGCGAACTTCATCAGCGCCCCGAACATCGGCGGCAATAGCTGCGCGCGGTAGCGCCGCACCGCGGCCACCACGCGCTCGCTGATGAACTCCATCGTGTCTTCCAGCAGCCAGATGAACTCATCCGCTTCGCCCATAATCTCGGCGGGGATGGAGGCGGCGTCATTGCGCTCGGCCAGCAGAAATACCGGCATGGTCGCATTGCGCGCGCGCAGATCCCGCAGCAATTCCGCGGCGTGCTTATGCGCCGGGTCGCGGTGCAAATCCCAGTCCAGAATCACCGCCTGCAAATGCGGGTCGGCATCAATCGTCACGCGCCCGTCATCGGCGGTGGTGGACGCAACCACCTCCACGCCATGGCGCTGCAAATCCTCGACCAGCGCGCGCGCCGCACGCCCCACGGCACTCGCCTCATGCAATTTATCGTTCACCACCAACACGCACATGCCCAAGGGCGCTGCGGTTTGCTCTTGCGTCGTCATGATCTTCATCCTCCGGAAGCAGCCGCCAGCCTAGCCCATCCGCGCCACCCGGCCTTTGATATTGCTCAATGCGCGCCGCCGCCGCTGCTTTAAGCTCACCCCCCTGTACAAAAGGAAATCCGCCATGCGCTTCGAGACGATGTTCCGTTTCCTGCTCGCCGTCGACACCACCGCGATGGGCGGCACCGAGCGGCGGCATCTGGAGGGTATCACCGCCGGCATCGCCGCGCGGGACGTGCGCATCACCAGCGCCTTGGACCTCATTGATGCAAAGCAGGCCGTGCTGGCCGACGCCGCCATCGGCTGCATTCTGGTGGAATGGGGCGCCAGCGAGGCGTTCGGGGACGTTCCCGATTTCATCCGCATGGTGCGCGGCCGCGGGCTCGAGGTACCCATCTTCCTCCTCGCCCGCCGCCATGAATTTCAGGACATCGATTCCGAAACTCTGGGTCTGATCTCGGGCTATGTCTTCACGGGTGAGGACACGCCGGAATTCATCGCCAAGAATCTCGTGGACCATCTCTGCCACTATGCCGAGAGCCTGAAGACACCATTCTTCGGCGCCATGGTGGATTACGCCGAACAAGGCAACCAACTCTGGACCTGCCCCGGCCATAATGGCGGCGTGTTCTACCGCAAGAGCCCCATAGGGCATGTCTTCGTCGAGCATCTGGGGGAGGCGGTGTTCCGCAACGACCTCGATAACTCCGTGGTGGAACTTGGTGATTTACTGACGCATGAGGGCCCGGCGAAACGCGCGGAGGCGGAGGCGGCGAAAATCTTCGGCGCCGAGCGCACCTATTTCGTGCTCAACGGCACCTCCACCTCCAACAAGGTGGCGCTCTCCGCCGTCATCGCCCCCGGCGACCTTGTATTGTTCGACCGCAACAACCACAAAGCGGCGGTGCATGGGGCGCTGCTCTTCGGCGGCGGCATCCCTGTGTTTCTGGAAACCACCCGCAACGCGCAGGGTCTTATTGGCCCCATCGCGTGGGACGCGCTGGACGAGCAGCAAATCCGCGCCGCCATCCGTGCCAACCCGCTGGTCACGGATAAGAGCCTCGCCGACCGCCCCCGTCCCTTCCGCGCGCTGGTACTGGAGCAGTGCACCTATGACGGCACGATTTACAATGCCGGGATGCTGCTCGAAAAACTCGGCTCCCTTTGCGACTACATATTGTTCGACGAAGCCTGGGCGGGCTTCATGAAATTCCACCCGCTCTTCGCCGGGCATTACGCCATGGGGCTGACCCTCAAACCCACCGACCCCGGCATCATCGCCACGCAATCCACGCACAAGCAACTTGCTGGCTTCTCTCAGGCCTCGCAAATTCATGTGAAAGATTCACACGTTCAGGGCCGGGGGCGCGTGGAGCCGCGCCGGTTTAACGAACTCTTCATGCTGCATGCCTCCACCTCCCCCTTCTACCCGCTCTTCGCCTCGCTGGATGTCGGCGCGCAGATGATGAAGGGACGCTCCGGCGAGGTGCTGTGGGACGATACCATCCGCATGGGCATCGAGATCCGCAAAAAGCTGCGGCAGTTGCAAAAGGACTTCGCCTCCACCGCCGCCACGCCGGAGGAAGCCTGGTTCTTCGACCCGTTCGTGCCCGATGCCATCGGCGGCACACCATGGGCGGATTTGCCGACGGACGATCTGGCCAGCAACCAAGCCGCCTGGGCGCTGGCACCGGGGGCTTCGTGGCACGGTTTCCCCAACCTTGTTCCCGGTTACGCCATGACGGACCCGAACAAACTCACTCTGCTCACACCGGGCTTCGACCGTGCCACCGGCGCCTATACCGCGCACGGCATCCCCGCGCCCATCCTCGCGGAATTCCTGCGCGAACGGCGCATCGTGCCGGAGAAGAACGACTTTAATTCCATCCTCTTCCTGCTCACGCCTGGGCTGGAGGCCAGCAAGGCCGGCACCCTGCTCGCCGCCCTCGTTGCCTTCAAAGAGCTGCACGACACCAACGCCAAGCTGGACGAGGTGATGCCCGTCTTCACCCAGCGCTACGGCGGGCGCTATGCTGGTGTGGGCCTGCGCGACCTCTGCGCCGATTTGCATAATTTCTACCGCACGCACGAGGCCAGCCGGTTGCAGCGCGAGACTTTCCAGGCCGCGCATCTGCCTGAGCCGGTGTTGCCGCCGCGCACCGCCTGGGAGGCGCTGATGCGCAACGAGGTGGATTACATCCCCCTCGCCGAGGCCGAGGGACGCATCTCCGCCACGCTGGCGCTGGTCTACCCGCCGGGCATCGGGCTCATCATGCCCGGCGAGCGCTACGGCGCGCAGGCCCAACCAGTGCTGGATTATCTCCGGCTGGTGGAGGAAGCGAGCAACCTTTTCCCCGGCTTCGAGAACGAAATCCAGGGCATTTACCGCGAGCAGGACGAAAACGGGCGCATCGTGCTGCATACCTACGTGCTGGCGCAGAG